>JBCDIR010000602.1:0-2892 GCA_038748735.1 Bacteroidota bacterium
CGAATAGCACGCTACTGTAAAAATACGAACAACCGCAGCGTTTTTTACAAACTAGCCGCCGCCGATCGGTACTTAGCCGCTAGTTCTGCGTTGTTGGCCTGATCGAAGATTTCGGCTAGCAATAGGTAACCCTGCTTGAAACGTGGATTGATTTCAATGACTTTGTTGGCATAACCCAACGCTGTCTGTAAATCCTGGCGGTCTTTGTAAATAGTCGCTAAAAAGTAGTGCGCTAGGTAGAAACGATCATCCCAGTCGATGACTTGCTGAAACAATGGAATGGCTTGGTCCACCCGCTGCTGATACATAGCACTCAGGGCCAGATAGTACTGCGCGTTGGCGTATTCTGGTAAGATTTCGATGGCCTTGCGCGCTGCCGATTCGGTAGTCGCAAAATTACCCGTGTTCAGGGACGCATTGGCTAGACCAACCCAAGCGAGTTCGTTATCCGGATGGGTGGCTACCTCCGCTTGGTAGGCCGTGACTGCGGTGACGAAATCACCGCGTTTTTCGGCGGCTCTGCCCGTGAAGGCTTGGTCGGATTTACGTTCGTAAATAGCGCAAATCGGCTTACCGTTGGCGTCGATGGTATGGATAGTCCGACTCGTGGGCCAAGTCCCCGCCCGCAGGTGTGGTCCGTCGATGTAGCGGTTGATGAAGATGCCGTAGTCCCAGTCTTGATCAAAGCGCTGATGGTGGCGCACGTAGACGGTTTTGGCCTTGCCCTTATGATCGCGACGGAGATATTTACTGACACTGAAGTAGAAGTTTGTGCCAATTTTGAGGGTATCGCCCGGCGGTGGGTTGAGTTTGCCTTGCGCTTCGAGCCATTCGACGGCTTGCTTGGCGCTAACGCCCCAGTACTCTAACTCGTACTCACCATAGGCACCACTTACCCCACCCGCTAATGGGTTGAAATAAACGTATGGATGAGTGGAGTTACGAGCTATGAAAATAGCTGGCTCAATTAACAAAACAGCCAAAAGAGCTATACCTCCGATCTTAACGGCCTGCGAACCAGCAAGCGCATAGCGGAGGGCTAACGTCCAAAAAATCCCCACCAAAACCATCACCGGTGGAACAATGAACAGCAGATGGCGCAACCCATCGTAGAGCACGCTATCTTTGAGGGCGATGTACACGAGAGGGAATACAGCCGCGAATAGAATCATACCTAGCGATAAACCGTTGATCCGCCGTACCAAATAAGGTAGGCAGGCCAATGCTCCTACGAAGCCTAGCAGCGTGAAAATCGGCAGCGACATCCATAACCACTGGAATAAATAACCCTCCGGTACCGTGGTCGACATGATGTTCGAACCATCGTACAGCATCCGGATGCCCGTACCAAATTTGGAGAAGGCCCCCAGGGCCTCCTGCACGTGCGCAATGGGGTCAGCTAGGGCGTAAGGCCAAAACAATAAGGCCGCGATAATACCACCAACCACTGGAATCGTACCGTAGCCAAGGTAGCTCAAAAAGTACTTACTACGTTCCGCTTTGGGTATCTTCCCAACGCCAATAGCGAAGGCAATGACGGCAAACAAACCGAGGTTCCCTACGGCCAAAAAGCCCCCTACCCGCGTGGAAATAGCAATCATAATACCCGCACCCAGGCCCAGCAGGGTTGGCCAGGACACCTTCGGTATCTCATCTAACCAACGACAGCTAAAATACAGCGCCATCATATACCCACAAGCAAAGGGAATATCCTTCGGATTCATCAAACTGTGGCCTAAAAAGCGCGGGGATAGAAACATTAAAATCAGTGCTAGCAACGCCCCGTGCCAGCCCACTAAACGCTTGACGGTCAGTGCCACAAAGAGCATCGTCAACAGGCCAAAGAGTGCGACCCAAAGGTGGCGAACTACGTGATAATCGGGATTGTCTACGTGTAAGCCGAGGGCCGCAGTCGTTCCTCCGGACAATACCTCGAAGAAGCCCCCATAGTAGTGCATATTCCCCTTTTCGACGTAGAGCGCCGAGGTATCTTGCCCCATGGTAGTATAGTAAGCCAGCAGCTTATCGGAATAATCAATCTGATAATTATCATCCTCATTGACGCCGGAGCGACTGGCCAGCAGAAAAGTGACGACCGCCAGTACGCCGAATACGTACCAGAAGTGACGGGCGTTGAGCCGGGCCAACAACGCAGGGACCGCAGGCAGTTGTAGCTGCACTTTCGGCTTCGCGCTTACGCGGGGCTTGGCCGCTACTTTTTTCGTCGCTTTTTTGTTGGTCTTCTTTTTGCTCGGTTTACCTTTTCGTTGGCTCATGCTATGCCTTATATTGCGCAGAAAAAACACACGATTTTTTGGGGCTTTTAAAAGAGTTGATACGTTTAAAATTCACCACTCAATCAACTTTTTTAAAAGCAAAATCGTGCTTTGTTTTCGTGCTGTTCTTAGCTGGTGGGAGCGTAAAGATAGAAATTGGTAATGGAAAGTGTCTGGCGTATACGTTTATTTGCGCCTATCGATTTTTAGTACCTTTAAGTATTTATTATTCAGATAGTTGAAATCATTGTCAGTAGTCAGCAGTGTAGCGCCTAAAACTGATCCCGTTGCTGCTATCCAGAGGTCATTTTTCCCCATGTTCCTAGCCGTCGTTCCTAGCCTTCTTTCGGGAAACTTATCTTGACTGTAGGTATCAATTTCTGCGTATCGATCAATTACATCGGCGTACTTGATATCCGTTATAACTAACTTGCGCATCATCTGTTCAATTGCTGCTACTTTTCTAGCTCCCCACTTGTTTCTTTTGGCAATAGACTTAATTTCTCCTACACTTACTACGGATATAATTGGCGTATTTGCTGCGCCCATCGGGTCGTGAGTTTCCTCTATGTAGTACTTAGTTTTTTCGTCACGTAAGTAGATTAGTAAAATATTC
>JBCDIR010000603.1:0-2891 GCA_038748735.1 Bacteroidota bacterium
TCCGACTACGGGGCAATTGCGCTTGCGTTTTACCCAAGCGTTGCCCGAGGCAGTGCAGCTACAGTTGATCGACGTACTCGGGCAGGAGCTACTGCGCCGGGAAGTACCGAAGGGGAGCGAGCAGGACCTAGACCTGGACTTGCAACAACTCCCAGCGGGTTCTTACTGGCTGCGCATTGCCCAGGAGGGGTATAGTCAACGAATTCAGATTATAAAAATCTAGGTAAGTATGCAAAAAATAGGGCTACTGCTAATGGGCGTCCTGGTGCTCTTATTCGTACGTTGTACGGAAGAAGAGGGGGAACCCCTTAATTTTTTCACGGTGACCACTGGCGAGGCGCGCCCCGCGGAAGATGCGCCCTTGGGAACAACTATCCTAAACGGGGAGGTAGAACCCGAATTGGGGGCAGGTGTACCGGCAGTGGAGCTAAGCCGCAGGGGATTCTACTGGTCGCCAGACTTTGACGCCCTAGTCGCCGAAGACTTTAGCACGGTTCAGGAACTGACACCGGACGATCCGGATGAACTGGATATGCAAGTTACTAGTCCTACGATGGAGGCTGGCGTAACGTACTATTATCAAGCGTTTGCCCAAAGCGGTGACCGCCTGATGAAAGGAGAAATTCGCACGACCAGTTTTAGTCCGCTCTTAACCATGACCTACCTAGGACGAGAGAACGACTCGCTACGTCTACTGGCCAGCGTGGCTAATTTGGATGGATTTGTAACTGATTTCGGTATTTTACTCGCCGCAGAACATCCAGTGGAGACGGTTGAGGACGCCGATTGGCGCATCAGTGGTTTGTCAACTCCTACGGACCAGAATACGATTTTGGAGGCAAAAATTGGACGCGTAGCCTTCAATACGACCTACTACGCGACCCCCTACCTACGAGCAGAACAGTACACCTACGGCGATCCAATTGAGATACGCGTGACGGACGGTTGGACCCGCCTAGCAAACGTACCCTCGGGACTAGAGGGCATGGCAGGCTATAGTGACGGCGTACAGGGCTGGGCTTTTGGCGGACACCGGGAAGGTCAGTTGGCAGCTTTTGAGTCGAGCATTTTATACCAGTTCACGCCCTCGGCGGAAGACGGCCCGGGAGAATGGATAGCCGCTGATGATGTGCTCATTGATTGGTTTAATGGCCAGTTTTTACAATTGGGAGAGCAATTTGTCTACGGCCTGGGTAACCTGACGGCTGGCCAACCGCAACGCTGGTATTGCTACCCGGAAAATATGACCATCAGCACGATTTGTGACCCCTCGCCGGGCAATGACTACGTGGCAGCCGATGGAGTGGCTTTCAGCATCGGGGATCGGCTCTACTTCGGTACGGGGCGTCGGCACCCTTTTCTGGGCGGTGGAAATAGCGATCAGTTTTGGGAAATGCGCTTCGTTGCTCAGCAGAGCTGCTATCAAATCCGGCCAGTTGCTGCCTTGCCCATTTCGGGTACCGATGGTGATATGATGGAGGGTGGCCGAAATGGGGCCATTACTTTTGCCATAGACGGCGTCCACTACGTAGGCGGCGGCACGAATGACACCTTGGAGTTTCGTGATGTCTACCGCTTTGTACCACCGCAGGGGGATACGGATTCCGGCGAATGGCTACTGGAAGGCTTCCTGCCGGGTGACCCCCGCTCCGAGGCGACGGCCTTTGGGTTGGAAGGTAAGGGGTACTACGGTTTTGGGTTTTCCTTGTTAAGTGGGTCGAAGAAAGACTTTTACCGCTACGATCCTGACGAGCAAACGTGGACACCTACGGAGGCTTTCCCTGGTTTACCACGTAGTGAGGCTTTTTCTTTTGTAATGGGATCGATGGATCGACAACGAGGGTTTGTAGGTGCAGGTTGGCAAAAAACCATCCCGCCCAACGGCAACCTCATCATTCCCGTTCACCACAACGATTTTTGGACTTACACACCTGCTCAATGACGCAATTTATTTTAAAATGGATAATTCCTCCCCTCTTGCTAGCCACGCTGGTGACCACGGTACGGGGGCAAAGTATGCCTCCTGTAGCACAACAAACAGATACCATCACCTTTGGTCTGCGAGCGGTAGAGGGGCGACAACAGTTAGCACTTCGTTCCCCGTTGAGTACGGGTAATATTGTAGACATTACGGATGTCAGCCTGGATGATGCAGATCTTCTGCTACAAGCGGAAAGTAAATTGTTACGACCGCGTAAGATGCGGTTTAGCCTAGTCGTCCAGCTCGTTACTAGCCAGGAAGGTCACGAAATTGCCAGCGAGTGGGTACAGGGCAACAAAGCGGCAACGGTCTTTACCGTACGCTTCCAGGACCTGACGGAAAAGGGATTATTTTTGAACAAAGAATACCAGCTTATCCTAACGAAGTCTGCCTATTATGATGGGTTAACATCCGTGGAGGAAGCTCCTCGTTTTCAGCCCAAGGGGAAAGGAGTGGCCTACCCTGCGTTATTGTTGGGGGTAGGAGCTTTGGGGATGAGTGAAACCGTCTTCCGGCAGCAAGCCGTCGCTGCCTACGACCGTTACGAGCAACACTGGGCCGAGGGGGGACTGACCGCAGGCAACCGCTACGAAGAATACCAATCAGCCCTTGCGAGACAGAAGACGAGCCGCTGGGTTGGTTACGCAGCCCTGGGCATTGGCGTTGGTATACTGGGAAGCCAGTGGCTATTTGATCATCATCCGAAACGCAAAGTCTACGAGTTGTACCGTGGAACAGCTGGACAGACCGTACGGTGGGAGCCTAGCACAGTGACCAGTCCTTTAGGAGTTAGCGCGGGGGTGTCTTTGCGCGTAAATTTTTAGCCTATGCGACTTATTTGTTGCTTATTCTGTTGTCTTTTGGGTGGGGTAAACCTACCTGGACAGGCGACCGTTCGTAGTTTTACGCA
>JBCDIR010000604.1:0-2888 GCA_038748735.1 Bacteroidota bacterium
CCGCAATTACCTCAAAATCGCTTTCCGCAGTCTCTGGAAGGACCGCATGGCATCCACCATTAATGTATTAGGACTCGCCCTGGGCCTAGCCTGTTGCTTCTGTATCAGTATTTACATAGCGCACGAACGCAGCTACGACCAATTTCACCCAGCGGTGGACCGCGTCTTTCGCGTCAATTACGATGTGGACCTCAACGGGGGTATTCAACACGCGCGCGTACCGCCGACCATCGGTCCCGCTCTGGCGGAATACTTTCCGGAATTGGACGCCGTAGCCCGTATGTACCCGCGCGATTTGAGCGCCAAAGTGGTTCGTACCAATCAGCAGTTGGAAATCCGCAACGCCTTTTTTGGCGATTCTACCATCCTGGATATTTTGGGTTTCGAACTACTTTATGGTGACGCGCGTACTGCACTCAACGAGCCTTTTTCGGTACTGCTGGACGAAACGACGGCGCGTCAGCTCTTCGGTCGTACCGATGTCCTCGGCGAGCAGCTACAACTAGCGGCCAGCGATCAGTTTCGGGTCACGGGCGTCTTCCGCGACTGGCCCGACCAAACGCATCTCGACCTCGGCATGTTGGTCCGCTACGAAAACATGGTCGACGTGGAACCCGAACACGCTCGGGAGCTCCTCTCCCAAGTTCTGGAACGTAATTGGATTGCTACCCACTCCTTTACTTACGTGAAACTGGGTCCCAACGCCACCCGAGAACAAGTACAAGCCCGGATGCCTAAATTCGTGGCCGAGCGTTGTAGCGAACGCTTCCGCGACAAGCAAAAATTCAACCTCTTCCCCGTCCAGGACATTCACCTGTACTCCGAAGTGGGGGGCGAACCCAAACCCGCCGCTAACCTCAATATGCTCCGGTTGTTCATGGGTATCGGGGTACTGACTTTGCTCATTGCCATCTTCAATTTCATCAATCTGACGACGGCTTCCTCCCTGAGTCGCGCGCGCGAAGTGGGGATGCGCAAAGTACTGGGCGCACGCCGTCCGGCCTTACTCGGGCAATTTTTGGGCGAGTCGTTCTTACTGACGGGTCTGGCATTTGTCGTCGCTCTGGCCCTGGTCGCCCTGGCGCTGCCGAGTTTGTCGACCTTAACGGGGGTTGAGCTGCGTTTTTCGCCGCTCCGTGACGGAACGCTCCTAGTCCTTTTCACGGGTGTTTTTCTACTGACGGGCCTAGCGGCGGGTAGTTATCCAGCACTGTTTTTGAGTGGTTTTGAACCGCTGAAGGTGCTCCAAGGACGCGGCACGGAGCAAAAGCTGGGCGGAGTCGGTCTACGCAAAGTGCTGATGACGTTGCAGTTTGCCGTAGCCATCCTCTTCATCAGTGGTACGGCCATTGTCTATTTGCAGCTCCAATTCTTACGGGAACAACCACTCGGTTTCCAGTCGGAAGCCACCATCAGTTTACCACTCAGCAGCGAGAATAACATCAATTCCGTTTTCCGACCGGGTGACGCGACACTGCGGGGCCGGATGAACGCCTTTGACGAAGCCCTAGCGGAACACCCCAACATCTTAGCCGTTACCCAAACCGCCGAGCGCCCCGGCATGGGTGCCATCAGCCGCAACGTCTGGACCGACCAGATCGCCCAAACGGATAATTACTTCACCCGCACGCTGGCCGTAGATTACGATTTTATCGAAACCTTTGATATCGAAGTAATCGCAGGCCGCGAGTTCGACGTCTCCCACGGCACCGATCATACCAGTAGTTTCGTGATCAACGAATCTGCCGTTGCGGATATGAAGTGGGCATCGCCGGAGGCCGCTCTGGGACAGCGTCTCGTGCTGGAAGGCAAAGAAGGACAGGTCGTAGGGGTGGTCAAAGATTTTCACCAAAATGATCTCCGCGCGGAGATGAGTCCACTCATTTTAGAAGTTAATCCGGGTAGCTTCGACTATTTTTGTGTCAAAACGAGCACGGGTGACCTCACTACGACCCTCACCTTCCTGGAGGACAAGTGGGCCGAGTTCTTCCCCGCCAAAACCTTCGAATACAGCTTCCTGGACGAGACCCTCCGCAATCAGTACGAGAGTGAAGAACGGCTCGGAAAGCTGACGCGCTACTTTGCAACGCTGGCGATTTTCATCTCTTGCTTCGGACTCTTTGGCCTGGCGGCTTTGTTGACTAAGCGACGCTTCCGCGAAATTGGTATTCGCAAGGTGCTGGGTGCGCGCGTAGGGCAAATTTTGACGTTACTGGCCAAGGATTTTGTGGGGCTAATCTTCGTAGCCATGGTGATCGCCATCCCCATCTGCTGGTACTTCCTCAGCACCTGGATGGAAGATTTTCCCTACCGAATCGACTTTCCGTGGTGGATACCGTTTACGGTAGGGTTCGGCGTTTTAGTAATCGCTTTTGTGACCATCAGCTCGCAGACCCTACGGGCCGCGACGGCTAACCCGGTGGACGCGATTGCACGAGATTAGTAAAAACGTAAGGCATTGCGCCTATTCGACAAGATATTTAACTTTGCCCACGCCGCCTTTGGCGGGCCCACCCTTACCGTGACTCCGTCCGCCCTGCTCAGCTAACTGAGGGTTATGGGCATTATCTGACTATGCTTGCGCTGAGGCAAACATCCAAGCATATTTTAACCAAATGGGCAACGTCGAAATCAACCACTGACTAAGTGGAGGGTAATAAACATCGAGAAGTAGAACAGAAGTAGTCTAGCTCTTTTCTACAACGTTACAAATATAGTGGTTTTTATTAAAAAACACAAAATAGTTAAAATAAAAAAATACCAAACAACTTTAATAGACTTGTTCTGCTAGAGCCTCAAATGGCTGCAAGCGGCAAATTTTCTCCTGAATTTCGTTAAAAAGCCTCGCCGTAGCTAAGGCTATGCCTGCGTTTTTTGCCTCATTCAGA
>JBCDIR010000605.1:0-2886 GCA_038748735.1 Bacteroidota bacterium
CTGCGAGCACGAGGCGTTTACCAGCGGTCATTTTGATACGCATTTTGTCAAAGATTTCTACTCACCGGAGTACTTGAAAGCACAACAAGACGAGGAAAAAACGGTAGCCGCTTTATTAGGACTTAAAGTTTACTTAGAACAAACGGCCCAACTGCAAGTACCGCAGGTAGCCAAGTCCGAATGGACCAACCGCTAGCCCCATGACGCGACCTGACTTTAGCCAAATACCGTTTAAGCGTCCCCCGCTCAAGGCCCAGCCCAGTGAGCAATTCTGGACTACCCCCGAGGGCATTCCGATTAAGAGCCAGTATACCTTGGCAGATGTAAAAGACTTGCCGCACTTGGGCTTCGTGGCGGGTATTCCGCCTTATCTACGGGGTCCGTACAGCTCCATGTACGCTGTGCGTCCTTGGACGATTCGGCAGTACGCCGGTTTCTCAACGGCAGAAGCCAGTAACGCGTTTTATCGGCGGAACTTAGCAGCGGGGCAAAAGGGGCTCTCCGTAGCTTTTGACCTAGCTACGCACCGTGGTTACGATAGCGACCACCCGCGCGTCGTGGGCGACGTAGGTATGGCCGGAGTAGCTATTGATACGGTCGAGGATATGAAGACGCTCTTCGACCAAATTCCGCTAGATAAGATGTCCGTTTCTATGACGATGAACGGGGCCGTTATTCCGGTGATGGCCTTTTACATCGTCGCGGCGGAGGAGCAAGGTGTGAGCCAGGAGCAACTGAGTGGGACGATCCAAAATGACATCCTGAAGGAGTTCATGGTACGCAATACGTACATCTATCCGCCCAAGTATTCGATGCGCATCATCGGCGATATTTTTGAGTATACGTCTAAGTATATTCCGCGTTTCAACTCGATCAGTATCAGTGGGTACCACATGCACGAAGCGGGAGCATCAGCCGATATTGAGTTGGCGTATACCCTGGCCGACGGCCTGGAATACTTACGCACAGGCATTGCGGCGGGTTTGGATGTGGATGATTTTGCCCCACGTTTGTCCTTTTTCTGGGGTATTGGAATGAACCATTTTATGGAAATTGCCAAAATGCGGGCAGCGCGTTGGTTGTGGGCGCGTATCGTACAGCAGTTTAAGCCGAAAAATCCCAAATCCCTCGCGCTGCGTACGCATTGCCAAACTTCGGGTTGGAGTTTGACGGCGCAAGACCCCTTCAATAACGTAGCCCGTACCACGATTGAGGCGATGGCGGCCGCTTTTGGCGGAACGCAGTCTTTACACACCAACTCACTGGATGAGGCCATTGCCCTACCTACGGATTTCTCCGCCAAGATCGCGCGCGACACCCAAAAATACTTGCAACAAGAAACGGGCATTACCCGCGTGGTGGACCCTTGGGGTGGCTCGTATTACGTAGAGTACCTGACGGATCAAATTGCCCAGAAAGCTTGGACCTTAATTGAAGAGATTGAAGAACTAGGCGGTATGGCCAAGGCCATTGAACAAGGTTTACCCAAACTCAAAATCGAAGAAGCCGCCGCCCGCAAACAAGCCCGTATTGATAGCGGCCAGGACAAAATCATCGGTGTCAACTTGTTCATCAACGAAGATGAGGAAGAAGAAATCGACGTGCTTAAAGTAGACAATACCGCCGTGCGCGAAGCACAAGTAGCCAAACTCCAACGCATCAAAGTGGAGCGGAATGAAACAGCGGTACAAACGGCACTGAAATCGCTGACTGATGGTGCTAAAACAGGCGCAGGAAACCTGTTAGCCAAAGCTATCGAAGCGGCTCGTTTACGGGCTACTTTGGGTGAAATCTCCGATGCGATGGAAGCGCATTTTGGCCGCTACCAAGCGCAGACACAAACGGTAGTAGGTGCCTACGCCAACGAAATAGCCATGAACGACGATTTTCACCAAGCCCGCGCCCTGGCCGACCGCTTTGCGGAACTGGAAGGTCGCCGCCCCCGAATCATGGTCGCCAAACTGGGCCAGGACGGTCACGACCGCGGGGCCAAGGTGATTGCCACCAGCTTTGCTGACATCGGCTTCGACGTGGACGTAGGGCCATTATTTCAGACCCCCGCCGAGGCCGCGCGCCAAGCGGCGGAAAACGATGTACACATCCTCGGCATTTCGTCCTTAGCGGCGGGCCACAAGACGCTGGTTCCGCAAACGATAGCGGAGTTGGCCCAAATTGGCCGCGATGACATTATGGTCGTGACGGGCGGAGTCATTCCACCGCAGGATTATGACTTTCTATTTGAAGCGGGTGTCGCAGGTGTTTTCGGACCGGGAACGGTCATTGCGAAGGCGGCGAGCCAGATTTTGGAGATTATGATTGCGGGGTATGAGGAGTGAGATTTATTGTTTATCTTTAGTCTATTCATTTACATTGCTGATAGGGAAAACACAGTTAGTCCTTTGTATTTTCCACTGACGCGCCTCAATACACCTATTCATGAATTTATCAAAAGCGTTTTCATCACTATTATTCTTCCTTAGTAGTATTGCTCTTCCTTATACAACCGCCCAAGCTGCCTTTTGTAACGATGAGATGTTGGGGGGGGGGGGAGACGATATCTTCTTCGAACATTGTGCGGAGTCATTAAGTAACGGTCCGTTCTACTTCAAGATTTACATTCACGTTATCACAGATGACGAAGGAAATGTGGCCCAGTCCGAATCTGTGATCTACGAGGCAGTAGACCGATTGCGAGAGGACTTCGCCGTTCATAACATTCATTTTGTCTGGGATTGTCAGATCAACTATGTTGAATCTCCAGGTCTTTGGGTTAACCTAATCGGCCCCAGCGCTGCCTACATACAGGCTGCTGATAACGAGGACGGCATTGATATTATTATTAATCGCGATAATTTACCAGGCGAAGAACCAAGTGGAGGTGGCTCC
>JBCDIR010000606.1:0-2880 GCA_038748735.1 Bacteroidota bacterium
AACTCAAAAATAAAGTGAAGGATTTTTTCGTGCGCTCCGTACAAAATCGGGACGAGCGTGGCTTTTGCATCACCCAAGATGTAATGGCCGCACTCCTGGACAAGTGGAGCCTCTTTGTGGTTTATAACTTGGGCTACTACGGTACTTTGCGCTTTAGCGAACTAAAGACCAAGATCAAGTCTATTTCCGGACGAATGCTGTCGGTCACCTTGAAAAAATTGGAAGCCCACGGCCTCATTTCTCGTCGCGTGTACCCCGAGGTGCCACCGCGCGTAGAATACCAACTTACGGACTTTGGCCAAGCACTAGCGGGACGTACTATTGAGCTGAACGCTTGGCTGTTAGATCATTACTACCCTACAACACAAACACCAGCGCCGTCGCCAGTAGCGTCAAAAAAATCCCCACCCGAAAAACCCTGAAACTTTGCCGAATCAGCGCCATTTTCTCACCCAGGCGTCGCCCGATATAGTACATATCCTGACTGAGGTGTTGGCGGATGGTATCCTTGCGTTCCGTGGCGGCCTGGAGGTAATCGAAGTAGGCTTCTAGCGACTGGATTTCGTAGACAGTCCCGAAAAAGAATGGACTCGGCGCGATATTATCGGGCAATTCCGAATTAAAAATATCGAATTTCATCGGTGCCAGTACCATCGTGCTCATGTAGATCGTCGCAAAGCTAGTGATGGACAAGATGATGAGTGGAACGTACAGCAAATTTTCAATTACGTACTGCAAGTTCGACAGGGCAATCGGTACTACCCCAGCTACCATTAGCGCGTTCAAACTGAGTAGTACGTTGGCTTTGTTATCCGCAATGGCCGTCAGTTCGATGTAATTGCGCAGCGTCGTGCGAATGACATTGACCGTCTCTTTGGAAAAGTCGAGCTTTTTAGTCTTCTTAGCAGCATGTAGTTCCATACGGACGGCAAGTTAGGACTTTTTTGACAGCTCATTAAACCCAGCCATAATTTGCTGGTCCAAGGGACAGATTAGCGAAAATAGTAACCCATCATCATGAACAGAAGAGCCTTCTTCGGACGAGCAACGGCTACTGCAACGACTACCACTACCGCAGGAGTAACCACACTCAGTCCTTACAACGGGCCTTGGGAGATAGCCCAAGCGTCTCACCTACTACGCCGCGCCACTTTCGGCCCGACGCCCGCCCAGGTCAATCAGGCGGTCGCAGAGGGACTGTCGGTGACCATCGGCGCATTATTTGCACCGGTCCTCGCCCTTGATCCGCCCGTTTATTACAATTTTGAAAATGACCCCAACGTCGCCAACGGCGAGACTTGGGTCAACACGCCTGCCCCCATTCCCAACGTACCTAATTTACAAGGTAATCGTCGGCGTAGTTTGCGCGCTTGGCAGTTCGGTGTTTTTCAGAATGAGGAAGTTTCTGTTCGTCAAAAAACGGCTTTGTTTTGGCACAATCACTTTGCGGTTAACAATATAAACAATGGCCGGGAAGGTTATCAATATCTACACGTATTGCACACGCACGCCCTCGGTAATTTTCGTACGTTGGTGGAAGAAATTACCGTGGCACCGGGGATGCTTCGTTTTTTGAATGGTCACCAAAATTCGCGGCAAGCCCCCAACGAAAACTACTCCCGCGAACTGCTCGAACTCTTTACCATTGGCCGGGGCGATGCCGCTGGACCCGGTGATTACACCAACTACACGGAAGATGATGTGGTGGAAATGGCGCGTGCCCTGACGGGCTGGCGGGCGACGCCGATTGCGGAAGGTCTCGCTTCGAGCACTTTCGTAAACAACCGTCACGATACGGAAGACAAGCAACTGTCTCACCGTTTTGATGATGCTATCATTACCGATGCCGGAGCGGAGGAATACAAAGTAGTGATTGATCATATTTTGCAACAACCCGAAGTGGCGCGCTTTCTGGCGCGGCAGTTGCACATCTGGTTCGTCGGGACCGACATCGACGGCTTGGTAGAAATGAATATCATTGAGCCAATGGCCCAGTTGATTTTAGATAATGACTACGAAATACAGCCCGCTCTGGAGGCGCTTCTATCCAGCGAGTATTTTTTCGCAGAAGAGCACCGGGGTTGTATGGTGAGCCATCCGCTCGACTTTATTTTCCGTATCATCAAGTCCTTTACCATTACGAGCGAAGCACCACTGCTGCAGCAGTACCGCTTCTGGGATCGGATCAATCGCTTCGTGGCCGATCAGGGCATGGCCATCATGGAGCTGCCGTCGGTAGCGGGCTGGCCTGCCTTCTACCAAAGTCCGCAGTACTACCAGTTTTGGATCAATTCGGTGACCTTACCCAAGCGTCAATCGCTAGCGGATGCGATGCTCAACGGAATAAACGTTGCGGGTTTCCGCTGGGAGTTACAACTGCTCGATTTTATTGCTGAAATCGAAGGTAACGTGGACCCCAATGCTCTCATCGAAGGTATTTCGGCTTATTTGTTTGCCGCCCCACTCGGTCAGAACCAGTAAGATTTTCTTAAAGAGGTACTCATTCCCGGACTGCCGGACTTTGAGTGGAGTGTCGAATACTCCGACTATTTGTCCAATCCAGACGACGAAGATCTACGCGACGGCGTGGTCAATAAATTAGAGGCCCTCTTCGGGACTATTTTTAAAATGCCAGAATTCTACCTGGTTTAAAAACAAGTTTTTATGAAACGTAGATCATTTCTCAAAAAGAGTGCCTTAGCATCTACGCCCTTGTTTTTGGGTGGTGTTCCGGTTAAGGCCTTGGCGGACCAATCTTTTTCCAGCTTACTGAATGGCGATTCAGACCGCGTTCTCGTGCTCGTTCAGTTGAACGGTGGTAACGATGGCCTAGCGACGATCATTCCCCGCGACCAGCAAGATAATTTGGCGACGGTACGC
>JBCDIR010000607.1:0-2878 GCA_038748735.1 Bacteroidota bacterium
CCGGGCCTTTTATCGCCGCAGCCCTGAAATTGACAGTCACGTGCCGTCAAAATACTGCCGGATATATCTAATCCGTCGTTGCCCGTATTCCTAAAAACACAGCCCGTAAGGGTACCCTTACAAAAGTCACTATCAAAGCCATCGGAGGCTGTTTGACTAAATACGCAGTTGCTAATAGCAATCTCGCTGCGAATGGTGTTCAGCGCATCTTCACTTTTGTTATCCGCAAATAGGCAATGGTCCATACTTACGCTGCTTTCGTAAAAGGTCACCGCTCCGGTTAGTTGCCAATCCCGGCGCTGCCAAGCGCTGAGGTTGCGAAACGCCACCCGGTGGAGTAGGGAAGTGGTCGGCGCGCGTTGTACGACTAAACCTTGTCCGGTTCCGTCTTGACTACTGATGAGAATGGGTGCTTCCTCGGTCCCCACGGCTTGTACCGCTGCCCGGCAGTAGATGGCACTGTTTTGTTCCAAGTAGATCGTAGCTCCCGCAGCGATTTGCAATCGTGTACCCGGCGGTACAATCAAATCCTGCTCAAAAACGTGGGTACCCTCGGGAATATGGATAAGTTGATTTTGCCACTGCAAAGTTGGAAAATCTTGTGGCTTACTCGCAAGCAGTTCACCGGAGGGCGAAAGCAGTACATCCGCTTCGGCTTGCCAGTTGATTTGTCCTACCAGGGTAGAATCCAAGCCCAGTAATTGATAATACAAATAACGACTGCTACGCGGGATGTTGAGGTTGCGGACCGCCGTTACGCCCTGTTCGGCTAGCGCCTGTTCTTCCCAGAAATTGATACTTTGAAAATTGAGGGGTGTCGTTTCTTGTCGCAAACGTTGGTCCAAGCGGCGTAGGGGGGCGGCGGGTAAAATAGTTGGTATTACGGAAGCGTCCATACCCTTGTCCGTGCGTCCGTAGCCTTGGATAATAATCGGTAAGGTGTGGGTGTTACTCAGGGAAGTTGCGCCGTTGTGTCGTTGTGCGCGGATGCTCGTGGGGGCAAACGGGAGGAGGTGTGAGCGTACGAAGGCTACTTCCGCAGCCATCGTCTCCACTGCGGGTCGGTAATCAGGAAATTCCAGTTGTAGCCACTGCAAGCGAGCGGTCCAAGCGGCTTCCTGGTTTTGCCAAAAAGCGGTCCAGTTAGCGGGCTGGGACAATTCCCACGCGGCGGCAAGGTATTCGGCAATGAAGGTGCTATCCTGCAATAATTGCGCGGGTAAACCCGCCGAAAATTGTTGTTGCGGATGCAGTGCGCCTTCCGCTAGAAAGTGGTAACGCTCGCTCGGACGATCAGCGAAACCATCGAAGCCAATGGGTTCTAGTAGTGCCGTGATTGGATTGTAATAAAATCGTTGGTTGTGCCAAGTGAGGCCGTGGTAGGCATTCAGCAAATCACAGCCCAAGTAGAAACGTGCCAGCAGCGGTAGATCGAAGACCTCGGCGGGCTTGGCGGTCCCATCCCGGAAACTCGCCAGCATCGCTTTTGCCCGTTGGGCATAAGCATTTTGTAGGGTATCCGCCGCCAGTTCTGCCGCGTTGAAGGTCGCCACTGGCGCATTTTCCCAGGCTTGGCTGCGGTGGCCACTGCCCGGACGGACGAAGCCGTGATGTGCCAATTGTCGCGCATTACCCGCCCAAAAACCGTCTTCGTCGTACTTCAGAATGGGCCCTTCACGCCGTTGACGGGACTCCACCAATTGCTTCTCGAAGTGCTCCTCGTAGGCGTAGATACCCTTGGACGTGCCATTGACCATCAGCTCCACAAAATCGTAACGTGTCGTGAGTACATCCTGCGCTTCCCACCACTGGTGCAATAACCATTCGTGCAAAAAATAGCGCGCGGCGGGCGTGTGCAAACTAAAGGTGGTCATTCCCCGCCACGTTTGCTCTTCCTTCAGGGCCACCCGAAACGACCATTTGTCCCCGCGCAGGTGGTCCAACCAATCGCCTTTGAGCCGTACCTTAGCCGCCAGCGTTTGACCACTGTCTACCCGCATTTGGGCTTTGACCCAGTCTTCGTCTGCCGTCTGTAGTAATCCTTTGCGAAGGGCGGCTAAGCGCTTGTTTTCGAGTTGTTGGAGTGCTTTTGCGTCAAGTTCTAGGTAAAGTCTGCGTGGCGTGAAATCTTCCGCCGCCCACCGTTCGAGCGTACGCAATTGGAAATCATCAAAATAGACCTCCGCTTGTCCGTTACTGTAAACGTAGAGGTTCAAATCCTGGGGCGCTGCCCGAAACGGGATGTGGAAGCGTAAGACGTGTTCTTGCCAACCGCGCTCGTCGGTCTGTTCGGCGGCGTACGTTTCTTGGTAAAAACCCGTCGGATTTTGTCCCTGTACCGCTAGGCGGGCGGCTCCGTTTTGGTTGTTAAAACTCCAGACGCGCAGCTCGTAGCGCTGGCCGGGGGCTACGTTTTTGAGTTGCGTCGAAAACCCAAAATGCGTTTGCCCGTCGGCGGGGAAAAGGAGAGATGCCTTGCCACTGCGAGCCTGTTGCGTGCTGCGGTAATTGCCACCCGCAAATTTGTGTTCCTTATTGTAAAAATAATCACCGCGCACGCGCTCCGCATCACAAACGAGATCGACAGCACTGGTCGAGTAGCTAGTGGGCGTTCCGCTGGGCCAAAGGGCAAAAAGCAATAAGCCAGCCAACCCCAACAGGCCAACTCCCAGCCAACGTCGTTCGCGCCGAAAGTGCCGTGGATGTTGCGAGGATAATCGCATTAGACGATGAGTTCGGGTTGCTCTAAAATAGACAAGGTCGTAGCGGGAGAAATGTCCCGGATGGCCCGTTGTAACTGATCCAGTTGTTCCGGCGTTTTGGCTTGACCGACGAAAGACAAATCCAAGCCGTTGGCTAACGTATCCATGCGTTTGAG
>JBCDIR010000608.1:0-2876 GCA_038748735.1 Bacteroidota bacterium
CGCCTGGATTGGCAACAAAATCTGCTAATACCTTACCCGCAACTTCAGCCTTAACAGAGCACTAGCGAGCAGATTGCCTGCAAAAATCATTATCTTTGGAAGGCTACTAAAATAAACAAAACAGAATAATAGTTTGTTTTAAAAACGATTATTTGTTCATAATTTCAAGCAGCACCAATTTACACCAAATAAACAACAGAAAATATGCCGATTAACCAACGGTTACTGTTGTGAAATGGAAGTAAAGTACTAACCAAATTACGTCCGTATGATGATGCCGCCCGTCGTCGGAGGCCACGATGCCGATCCGCTCGTTTCCCTTTCCTTGTCTCCTGCCGACATAATCGAAGATTTCCGCATTTGCTGCCTCAGCCGGGAGGCCAGTTTACTAGCGCGCCGTGAAGTACTGACGGGTAAAGCCAAGTTCGGCGTGAGCGGTGACGGTAAAGAGGTGCCACAGGTGGCCATGGCGCGTGCTTTTCGCAAAGGAGACTTCCGCTCGGGCTACTACCGCGACCAAACTTTCATGCTAGCGTTAGACTTGATGAGCCTGGACACCTACTTCGCACAACTGTACGCCGATGCCCAGCACGATCAGCTTTCCGGCGGTCGGCAAATGAACTGCCACTTTGCCACCTCCCTCATCGACGAAAACGGGGATTGGCTCAACCACAAGACCAATTATAACGTCAGTGCCGACATTGCCCCCACGGCGGGACAGATGGCCCGTGCGTTGGGCCTAGCGCTGGCTTCTAAGCAGTACCGCGCGAATACGGCCCTACACGAGCGTACGTTTTCCGAACAAGGCAACGAGGTCAGCTTCGTCACCATCGGCGATGCCAGCACCACCGAAGGGGTCTTCTGGGAAACCATCAACGCCGCCGTTGTGCAACAGGTGCCGTTGGCGGTCTTCGTTTGGGACGATGGCTACGGCATCAGTGTTCCCAAACAATACCAAACGGCTAAGGAAAGCATCTCCGCCGCTCTCGCTGGTTTTGAGGGAGCCACCGGCGAAGGTATGGCCAGCTACCAGCTTCGGGGTTGGGATTATGTGCAGCTCGTAACGAGCATTCAGCGCGGTATCGAACAAGTACGTACGCACCACCAACCAGCGCTGTTTCACGTCGAAGAACTCACCCAACCGCAGGGACACAGTACGTCCGGCTCACACGAGCGCTACAAAAGCCCGGACCGCCTACAGTGGGAACGCGAACACGACTGCCTTGTCCGCATGGAACAGTGGATGCTCGCCAACGACCTGGCCACCGCAGCACAAATTGCCCGGATTCGCAAAACCGCTAAGGCCGAAGTCAAAGCCGCCCGCGACCGAGCTTGGCGGGCTTACACCACCCCCGGTCGGGCCAAAGCCAAGGAACTCGCTGCTTTCTACCAACAACTCTCTTCGGAGGAGGAAACGCTGGTTGAACTAAAAAAGGATTTAAAGTCTTATTCTCATCCACAGGTTCACGAATTGGTCCGCAACGCTCGTCGCCTGCATTTTTGGCTTCAACGTCAAGACCATCCCCTGGCGACCCAACTCGCCGCGTGGCTCACACCACTACACGCAGAACACATCAAGCTGTACGATCAACACTTCCACAGCGAAGCGGCGGATAACGCCCTACGGGTACCCGTGGTTCGCCCCGTAGTGACGGAGGATAGCCCCGTGCTCAACGGTTACCAGATTCTCAACAAATTCTTTGACCGGGCTTTTGCCCAACGTCCGGAATTATACGCCTTTGGGGAAGACGTGGGTCACATCGGCGGGGTCAACCAAGGATTGGCCCAACTGCAAAATAAGTACGGACCAGACCGCATCTTCGACACGGGCATCCGCGAATGGACCATCATGGGGCAGGCCATTGGTATGGCTATGCGTGGCTTGCGCCCAATAGCCGAGATCCAGTACCTGGACTATTTGCTGTACGGTTTGGAGCCATTGTCGGACGATTTGGCGACCCTGCGCTGGCGTAGTAATGGTGGGCAGAAAGCCCCAGCCATTATCCGTACGCGCGGCCACCGGCTGGAAGGCATCTGGCACTCCGGCTCCCCCATGGGTATGATCCTGAACGCACTGCGGGGAATGTACGTCTGTGTACCGCGCAACTGCGTACAAGCGGCGGGGATGTACGCGACCCTACTCCAAAGTGGCGAACCGGGTTTGGTCATCGAATGCCTCAATGGGTACCGCCTTAAGGAGCAATTGCCGGACAATATCGGGGAATACACCGTACCTTTAGGAGCGCCCGAAGTCCTACGCTCGGGTACCGATTTGACACTGCTGACCTACGGTAGCTGCGTACGCATCGCTGCCGACGCTTGTACCCTACTCGCTGCGGACGGCGTCTCCGTCGAGCTAGTGGACATCCAGACTTTGCTCCCCTTCGACCTCGAAGCACGCTGCGTGGCCAGTTTGCAACGCACGAACCGCCTATTGGTAGTAGATGAAGATGTACCGGGGGGCGCCTCTGCTTACATTTTACAACGGGTGGTAGAACACCAAAACGGCTACCGCTACCTCGACGCGAGTCCGCAAACGCTGACGGCTACGGCCCACCGCCCGTCCTACGGCTCCGACGGTGATTATTTCAGCAAGCCCAGCGTCGAAGACATCTACGAACGAGTGATGCGGCTCGTGGCGGAGTAGCTCGTTTTCGGCATCTTTTGTATGTTCGCACCAGTTAATCAGGTTACAACCTTGCAATAACTGGTTTGTTTCCGATACTAGATACCGTAAAACTAAGCGGGCAAGATGTTAGCCAAACGAATCATACCGTGCCTAGACATTAAGGATGGGCGGACCGTAAAGGGGGTCAACTTTGTGCAGCTGCGCGACGCGGGTGACCCCGTAGAATTGGGTGCGCGCTACAGCGAGC
>JBCDIR010000609.1:0-2875 GCA_038748735.1 Bacteroidota bacterium
CACCGGAATTGGGAGCAGCAGCCATGCAGGGCGCCTTGGAAGCCGCGGGCCTGACGGCCGAACAAATCGAAGAAGTCTATTTCGGTAACGTTTGCTCCGCCAACTTGGGCCAAGCCCCCGCGCGGCAGGCGGCACTCAAAGCGGGCATTCCCATCAGTGTACCCTGCACGACGGTCAACAAGGTCTGTTCTTCGGGTATTAAAACGGTAATGATTGCGGCGCAGGCCATCGCCACCGGACAGCAAGACATCATCATGGCAGGTGGTATGGAGAGCATGTCCAACGTACCCTATTACGTACCGAAAATGCGCTGGGGCAATAAATACGGTGACACCAAAATGGTCGACGGACTGGCCCGTGACGGCCTCACCGACGCTTACGATGGTCAAGCTATGGGCATCTGTGCTGACGCTACCGCCAAAAAATACCACATCAGCCGCGAAGCGCAGGACGACTACGCCGTGAGCAGCTACGAGCGCGCCGCTACCGCTACGAGTGAAGGTTGGTTCGCCAACGAAATCGTTCCCGTAAGCGTACCCCAACGCCGGGGCGAGCCGCTACAAGTAACGGAGGACGAAGAGTACAAGCGCGTCAAGTTTGAGAAGATTCCAGCTCTCCGCCCCGCCTTTACCAAGGACGGTACGGTCACCGCGGCCAACGCATCGACCATCAACGACGGGGCGGCGGCGATTATCTTAGTTAGTAAAAAGAAAGCGGAGGAATTGGGCTTGAAGCCACTGGCAAAAATTGTCGCCTTTGCGGACGCCGCGCAGGAGCCGCAGTGGTTTACAACGGCCCCCACCGTAGCCGCCCCGCGTGCCCTCGAACGTGCCGGCATGACAATGAAAGACATCGACTATCTGGAAGTCAACGAAGCGTTTTCCGTGGTCAGCATGGCTTTTGGGCAGGTGATGGAAGTGGAGCGCGAACGCATGAACGTCTTCGGTGGCGCGGTCAGTATTGGTCACCCCCTCGGCGCATCGGGTGCGCGTATCCTAACGACGCTGAATAACGTGCTGCACCACAAAGATGCTAGTGTGGGCATGGCCGCTATCTGCAATGGTGGCGGTGGGGCTTCGGCTTTGATCATTGAACGAGTCTAATAGTTTACCACTACTTTGTTCCATATGCCTAACTCCAACCTATACGACTACCTCCAAGAAACGCTGGCCTACCTCCGCCAGCGCACGGACCAACGGCCACGCTTCGGACTCATCCTCGGTACCGGACTGAGTGGGTTGGCCGATCAGTTGACGGATACTGTTGCCATTGACTATGCGGATATTCCCCACTTTCCCGTTTCGACGGTGACAAGCCACCGGGGGCAGTTGCTGTTTGGACAACTGGCGGGGATACCCGTAGTAGCGCTGGCGGGGCGTTTTCACTATTACGAAGGCTACAGCATGGAGGAGTTGACTTTTCCAACGCGGGTGCTAGCGCAATTGGGGATAGAACGACTCCTGATTAGTAACGCGGCGGGAAGTGTTAATCCGGCATTCGAGGCGGGGGATATCGTCTTTATCCGCGATCACATCAATTTTATGGGAGCCAATCCGCTGCGGGGCCACAACGACGAACGTCTCGGACCGCGTTTTCCGGATATGCTCAAAACCTACGACGCAGTGCTCAACCAGCAAGCACTGTTACTAGCTAAGGAACAGGGGATTCGCGCGCACACGGGTATTTACCTAGGGCTGCAAGGTCCAAACCTCGAGACCCCCGCCGAGTACCAGATGTTTCACCGCCTCGGTGCGGATGTTATCGGTATGTCGACGGTACCGGAGGTGCTGGTGGCTAAGCATATGGGGGTGCCGCTGTTCGTGCTGTCGGTCGTATCTAATAAGTGTTATCCGCTCGAAGCGATCAAGGAAGTGAGTGTGGAAGAGGTCATTGCCGTAGTGGAAAGCGTTACACCGGACGTCGAGCGTTTGGTGCTGGGTATGCTACGACAATTAGTAGACGCTTAAAAGAGACATGTAAATGTTTTTTTAAAAAAATATCAAAAATAATTGTGTTTTATTCTTAAATACTATATATTTGTACTGGACTTGTTTAATAATGTCTGCGATAGGCAAAAATCAGTCATTTTGGTGCTAATTGAGAGACGCACGGAGCCTAATAGCATCGCTATTAAGTCGAGTACGGTACGAACTCCGAGGACCGGAGGGACGATCACCGAAGGTAAAAGTAGCGACAAAAGGGCGATTTCAGACATTGTAAGATGTTTTTAAACAAGTTCAATGTTGTAGAGGAGGGTTGACTGCTTGAATCTACTTCTCTTAGTTTCTGCTGACTTGAATTACATTTCGTTTTTCTTGTCATGTATTCCCTCCGCTTAGTCAGCGGTTGATTTCGATGTTTGCACATTAAGGTTAGAACAAGATTGGTTGTTTGCAGTTGTACTGCAAATGAGTTATAGATAATGTCCATAACCTTCATTCCAGAATTCTGGGATGTCAGGACGGACGGAGACAAGGACCCAAGGGAGGGCCCGCCGCAGGCGGCGTGTTCCAAAAGCAAAACCTCGAGCATCCGCTGTCTCAATAAAGCAGCAAGGATATACATGACTCACTCCCCTTTTTTCCTCGCCATTGAAGGACTTGACGGCTCGGGTAAGACTACTTTGGCCAAACAGTTGGCGCTGTTCCTAGAGTTTGCCTTGCAACGACCAACTTTGTTTACCTACCAACCCCACGATGACTCCTGTGGGGGCGATTACATCCGTCAGGTATTGACCAAACAAATAACGGTTTTCACGCCGGAAGCGTTATTGTACGGTTTTGCGGCTAACCGCCAGGACCACGGCGCTCGGGTCATTACGCCCTGGTTGACCGAACGGCAGGGGATTGTCGTTTGTGACCGCTACTATTTATCG
>JBCDIR010000610.1:0-2875 GCA_038748735.1 Bacteroidota bacterium
CGGTAACGCTGGCTGGTGTCTCCTCCATGTCCGGCCAACAGCGCCTGGAAGGTCCCGGTAGCGAAAGTGAAATTGCGAGTTTTCCCAAGTTTTCCCACCGCTTTGCTTTTCACGGACAAGTCATCATTGCGCGCAAGTTTTCGGAACGGTTCTCGTTACAGTTCAGTCCGGGGTATACGCACCGGAACTTAGTTCCTTTTGAAGATCAAAACGGTATGTTTAACCTCGGTTTTGCCACGCGGGTACAGGTATCGCGCAGTTTGGCGATCGTAGCCGACGGTGCTTTTCCGCTCATCGATACCCGCACTACGGACGTGGGTTACTACCCCGCGCTAGGATTCGGTTTGGAAATGGAAACCAGCGGACACGTTTTCCAGGTTAACTTTACCAACGCCACTGCGCTGACGGAAACGGATTTTATCCCTTACACGACGAGCAACTGGCTAGATGGTGAGTTTCGCTTGGGCTTCACTATTTCGCGTTGGTTCAATCTCTAGCCACAACATGCTAAGAAGCGTGATGCCTACAGTTACCTAATCGTTGTAGGACTTGCGATTTTTTAGTTCTTTTTTTAGTGAAGTCATTGGACAGATCGTAGATCGGGCCAATGCCAGCTAAACAAAGAACCAAGAATAAAAAATCGCTACTCCTGGCTCACGCTAGTGACCAGGTCATAAAAAAGTAATGATTTTGAAATATTTAGCAGCCTTATTGCCCCTCGGATTATGCTGGGTGCTGGTGGGTTTCCTACCGAGTACTGCCCCCGTAACGCTCACCGAAGACATGCTGGTTTCGCAAGCATTGAAGCGGTTGGGTGACCCAACGCCCAAGCACGTAGTGAATAACCAAGTGGAGGGCATCAGCGCCGAAGCGGGTCGCCAATTGGTTTTATTTGGTATTGCGGACGATCCACTGGGAGGAAGTTCCGGTCGACAGAGTAAGCACTTTGTATGTACCAGTTGCCACAACGTAAAGCGCGAGGACCCCGTGTTGACCGTTTCCGATCCCGAGGCACGTTTGCAGTACGTACTGGACAATAACCTCCCCTTTCTACCCGGTACTACCTTGTACGGCGTCGTCAACCGGGAGACCTATTATAATGATGATTACGAAAAGAAGTACGGCGACCTCGTACGCCCGGCCCGCAAAGATTTGCGCAAAGCCATTCAATTGTGTGCAACCGAATGTGCGCAAGGTCGACCACTGGCCGACTGGGAGATGGAGTCTATCCTCTCCTACTTGTGGACCATCGGGTTGAAGATAGAAGACCTCGACCTGACGCCACAGGAAATGGGTATGGTGCTCAACATCATGAATACGGGTAAAGAAAAGGCCAAAGCCATCGACCTCCTCAAAAGCAAATACCTCAGCTATTCGCCCGCCCACTTTGTGACGCCACCACCGGACCGCAACGCCGGCTACGCTCCAACGGGCGACGTAGAGCGCGGTTTAAAACTCTACGAAAAAAGCTGCCTGCACTGCCACGAAGAACGGCGATATTCTTTCTTCAACCTAGACGAAACGGATATGACCCTGGCTTTTTTGGCGAAACACATGCCGCGCTACACCCGTTACAGCAGTTACCAAGTCATTCGCTACGGCACTAGCCCCACCGGCGGAAAACGCGCGTACATGCCGCACTATACGCAGGAGCGCATGAGCGACCAGCAGGTGGAAGACTTGCGGGCGTACTTTGAGTCAGGGTATTAGGGTAGTGGGATACGTCGTGGCGGGGCACGACTGTTGGTAGTAGGTAGTAGGACGCTGGCACTTTACCCCTAGTGTTTGGGGCAGGAGTTGGCTGGTTGTGGGATACGATTAAAAAAAGCGCCGTGACCTTTGTGAGTCCCTATGAGTGCTCCGTATAAACCGCGCAACGGCTATTAGCGCAAATGTTTAGCGCCATACTTTTGCCTCGTGCGTCAGTAACCACTCTTTGCGGGCGAGACCACCACCGTAGCCCGTCAGCGATCCATGTTTACCGATCACGCGGTGGCAAGGCACTACGATGGCGATGCGGTTGAAGCCGTTGGCCCGTGCTACGGCTCGGTAGGCGGTGGGTTGGCCGAGGTGCTCCGCTAGCGCTTGGTAAGAGCGCGTTTCCCCCGCCGGAATAGTTTGTAAAGCCGTCCAAACCTTCTGCTGAAAAGCAGAACCGGGTTGGTCCAACGTAACGTCAAAGGTATGGCGCTGACCTGCGAAGTACTCGCGTAGTTCGCGTTTCATTTGTTTAGTGTGCTCGTTTTCTCCGTAGAGAATGATGGCTTTAAGGAGCCGTTGCAAGTCACGGAATTCCGTTTCCAGCATACGACGATCCGTAAATTCTAGTAAGCAAATTCCTCGCTCGGTAGCCGCAATAAACATCGGGCCGATGGGCGTATCCATACGGGTGAGTAAGATCACGTTGGGTTGTGCGTCACTCTTGGGCGATTTACCCAGTAGCTTTTTATACGTATAGCCAAAGCCGCTGAGCGACTCGTAACCACTGTCAAAAGCCGTGGCCGTAGTAGACTGCCCTTTTTGGAGTTCCTGATAAGCCATATTGATACGAAACATCCGCTGGTACGCATGGAACGTCAGGCCGTAGTGCTGTTTGAACCAGCGGCGTAAAAAAACGGGGGACAAACCCACTTCCCGTAGTCGCTGATCGTTGATCTTCTCCTTGGGGGACTGCTTAACGAGTTGAATAGCGCGCGTGACTGCTTCGGGTACTTTTCCAGCGTTTTCGTCGGGCCGACAGATTTTACAGGGACGATAACCGTGTTGGAGTGCTTCTTGAAGTTGGGGAAAGTATTCCGTGTTTTTTAGCTTGGGCTTACGCGCACGACAAGTCGAAATACAACAGATAGAAGTAGTTTTAACCCCCACAAAAAAC
>JBCDIR010000611.1:0-2859 GCA_038748735.1 Bacteroidota bacterium
GATTGATATGGGAGCAATAGAGTCAGACATCATTAGTATGGTAACCGATGAGTTGGCTGCGGGGCAAAATGTCAAAGTATACCCTAACCCGTTCTCTGGTCAAGTTTGGTTGGAACTAACAGATAAATCCACCACGCTGGATACTTGGACCTTATTCATTTGGAACGAGCAGGGGCGGTTGGTCACTCAGCGTAAGGTGCTTAATAGGTTGGTTTTATTAGATACCATGGCATGGGCCAGTGGAACGTACGTGCTAGCAGGTAAGCGCCGAGACGGTACAAGTCTGTTTAGTAGGCGGGTGGTGAAACATTAAGTTTTCCCAATTCCCTCTCCCAAAAAATTAAAAATACTCACCGCCAAAAAGATAGCCACCCCGGGAAAAATCGCTAGCCACCAAGCCGAGGGCGCAAAGTTCGCCTCGCTGAGCAAGCGCCCCCAGGAAGGAGTATCCGACGGCAGCCCGAGGCCCAGTAGGGATAGTCCCGCTTCCGTCAAAATAGCCGCCGCAATGCCGAAGGCCGCCGCGGTGTACACGGGCTGTAAAGCATTAGGCAACGCATGCCGCAGCAAACGCCGCACCGGACCCACCCCCGTGACTTGCGCCGCTTGAATGTACTCCAACGAGCGTACCTGTAAGAGTTCCCCCCGCACGAAGCGCGCAATGCTCGTCCAGAGCAGTAGCCCCAGAATCAAGGTGGTGAGCAGTAAGCTCTTTTCACCTACGCTGGCTAGTAACGCCAAGAGTAATAACAGCGCTGGAATCGCCGTAATAATTTCGATGATTCGCATCACGAGGCTGTCGAAGGGAATGGCCCAAAAAGTGTGTCGCCAAGAGCGGGGGAGAAGGTAGTGCCCCAGCAGCGCCCCTAGAACTGTTGCTCCCCAAAGAATCACGAGCGCGAAGCTCCAGTAGTTACCGTGCTGGTCTAGCGCCAAGAGGTAACTGCGAGCCACGAAACCGTAGTACATACCGATTAGTAAGCCAACAAGTCCGCCCAGCCAACGCGACTGACTAATGCGCCAGTTGGTATCTCCAAAAAAACCAGCCCAACTCCCCAGTAGCAAGCCGATGAGGAGTGCTATGGTGATCGCGCCCAAGCCCACCCCGAGGGCCGTACGCGTACCGTGAATCAACTGCGCCAGTACGTCCTGTCCGTTGCTATCCGTACCGAGCCAGTGGCGGTAGCGCCAGCCGTCTACGGGCTGCTCACCCGTGGGACTGAGGTAACTGTCGTAGACATTTTTTTGGGTGGGACCGTAAGGGACGGGCGGTAAAAATTGCCAGTCGAACGCCTCTTTCTGTTTGTACCAAGGGGTGAGGGCCGCCGGCCAGGTACCCCAGCCGAGGTCGACCAGCGCTTGCCGAGCGGCGGGAAAGTAGAGTTGTCCCTGGTGACGCCCCACGAGCGGTTTGTCACTCGCTAAAAAATCAGCGAATAACGCGACGAGCAGCAGCATCAGAGCGCCGCGTTTCGCCCAGCGCCAAGTCCCCCGATGGTGGAGGCGTTGCCAGATGGTAGTGGGACGGTTCGCCATCAGTTACTGCCGTTTTTAGTGGTTAAGCGCACGCGGGGATCAGCCTGAGCGTACAGTAGATCTGCGAGGAAAATACCCACCACCGTCAAAATGGCCGCGAGGAAGAGGAGAGCGTAGACCACTGCCCAGTCGCTTTCGGTAATGGCGTCAAATGACAGCTTGCCAATACCCGGAATGTTGAAAATCTTTTCAATAATCACCGAACCAGCAATGGCCCCCGGTAGAATATTGGCAAACAGCGTAATGAGTGGAAACAGTGCATTCGGGAAAGCGTGTCGCCAAATCACCCGTCCTTGCGGTAAGCCCTTGGCCCGTGCCGTGCGAATGTAGTCGGAGTTCAGTACCTCTACCATCGCGCCCCGTACCTGCCGCGTGAGGTAGGCCAGTGACCCGTACGTCAAACAGAACGTCGGTAGGAAAAAGTGGTGTACCCGCAGGGTAAATACGTCCCACCAACTGGCGTTGGCCGCTGGTTCGCCCACGCCGATGCTCGGAAACCAATTGAGCCACTCACTATTGGTCAGAAACTGACTGGCCAGCGTTGCTACCCAAAAACTGGGCAGCGCAAACAAGAAAAACAGTCCCACCGACAACCTCCGGTCAAAACGCGAACCCGCGTGAACGGCACTGTAAATACCCAGTGGGATGGACAATAAGTAAGCAAAAAAGATCGCACTCAGGTTGATGATGAGGGTCCAGCGGATGGCCTTGCGGATGCGTTCGGCTACGTCCTGACCCGTGTTTTTACTCTGTCCCCAGTCGCCACTCAGCACCTGCGTAACCCAAAGATGGTAGCGATTATGGCTACCGTGCCAACTGAAGCGAGGCAAGTAGTGCTGGTATTTCTGCGGGTTGTCGCTGAGGTGTTGGAACCGCTTTTCCAGCGTCAGGATAGGCGCAGCCAGTGCCGCTTGACACGTGCTATCTTTGCTTACTTCCGCTTGTAGCGCTCGCAATAGGCGGGTATGATCGCTAGTATTGCACTGTTTGTCCAGTAGGTTTACGAGACGCGAGATTTCGATAAGTGCGTCCGACGAATAGGTTGCTTTCAAGTCGAGTGCCGCCAGCGTGGTCGCTTCGATGCTGCGGAGGTAGGCTTGCGTGGCGGGCCAGTTACCCGTACGGGCGACTAGGCAATCCGCCGTGCGCCGACGACTATTAGGTACGACCCGTCGGAAGGTGTCGGGATAGGCTTGGGTGCCGAGTGCAAAGTAGAAGGCGGGTAAGTGTAGGCCCAGTGCCTCGAATTCGGTCTGGTAGCGGGCTTTGGTGTCGAGGTAAGCTGCTTTGGGTGATAAGTTGTTACGGGCTTCCTCAATGACC
>JBCDIR010000612.1:0-2857 GCA_038748735.1 Bacteroidota bacterium
CCTCTTTTTACTCTTCATCGTTCCCGCGGCTTACGCCGGAGCAGCCTACATCAACGGCGAGGACCCCGTTACCAACTTCAAGGAAATGGTGGGCTTGACGGATAATTCTTCCTCCTCTACTACTCCCACGAAATCCGCCGCCCCTGACCGCAACGAAGCGACCAGCGAACTGGAACGGTTGCGCACAGAAAATGCGGAACTCCGCAGCCGGATACAACAGCTAGAGACCACGATCAGCCGATTAGAAAAAGCGGCCAAAAGCGAAAATAAGCGCCAACCCTGGGGGGAACAAAGCGGCGGAAACTAAGTCTCAAGAATAAAACCAACTAATATGCTCATTTTACTAGCTTCCCAAGCGGGCCTCGGCTCCTTTCTGATCAATACCATTGTCATGTCCCTCGTCTTACTGGGGGCAGCTTATTTGCTGAGTGGCGTGACGATCAATAGCTTTACCAGCGCGGTCATTGTTGCCGTAGTACTGGGGCTACTCAATGCGACCATTGGCCGTTTTATGCACTTCATTTTTACGCCGATCACCTGGCTAACTTTAGGAATCTTTAGCTTCGTGATTGATGCACTCGTGTTACGACTAACGGCCTACTTCCTGAAGGGTTTCCAGATCAAAAGTTTCGGCTGGGCGTTTTTATTAGCTATTTTTGTGTCCTTGGCCAATGTGTTGCTGCATTTTCAGGGATGAGGCACGCTTAATGGCCCTACACAATGACGTATCCAACTGGTAAAGGGCATATTTTAGGCGTACTGAGCGCTATACTCTGTACGTTTTCCTTGTGGGGGCAACCCACTAAGACATTTCAGGCGCACCTGGGTGCGGGACCTATCTTGTACCGTGGCGATCTCAGTGCGGATAATCTGGGCCTGTTGGACCTTGGGAAAGTTAGTTTTCAGACGAGTTTGCACTACCGGCTCAACGATTTTGTAGCCCTAGGCTTACAAGCCAATGCGGGTACACTGCGCGCTAATGATCTGGACTTTACTAGTGATCCCCTGCGGCAACAGCGCCGTTTTCGTTTTACGACGGATTACACGGAAGTGGCCATCAGTAGCCGCTTTTACCTCTTTGGCGAAGCCCAATGGCAACCCTATCTCGGTCTCGGTGCGGGTGTACTATTTTTTCAACCGGACGCCTATCTTTTGGACAATACCTTGCCGGAACTAGACGTAGGCGTAAAGACCGATGTTGATGCTGAGATACCGTCCCCTAGCCTGAGTATCCCCACCGAATTGGGGGTTAATTTGCGAGCCGCCGAACTGTTCTCCGTACAGGCGGGACTGCGCTATCACTTCACGTTTACCGATTACTTGGACGGCATCAGTGCCGCCGGTGACCCGAATGGTAAGGACTACTTCGGCAGTGTTTTTGCGGGGGTAAGTATCCATTTTGGTGGGCCAAAAGACCAGGATCAGGATGGCATTGCGGATCAGGATGATACTTGTCCGCTCAAACCGGGTTCTCCCCGCACGAAAGGCTGCCCCGACCAGGATGACGACGGGATCCGCGACGGGATCGACCGCTGCCCCCTCGCGGCGGGCACCCCCGAATTGGAAGGCTGTCCTGACTCGGACGGCGACGGTACCCCGGACCCTTTTGACCGCTGTCCGGCCCAGGCGGGTCCTCGGGAATCCCTCGGCTGCCCGCCCCGCGATTCGGATCAGGATGGCGTTTTTGACCACGAAGACAAATGCCCCCTCGAACCCGGACCGGTCGACCGCGAAGGCTGTCCATTAGTGGACACCGACCAGGACGGCATCCTCGACGAGGACGACCGCTGCCCCGGACTCCCCGGCCAAGCGCTCTTCGAGGGCTGCCCCGACAGCGACGGCGACGGCATAGACGATACGACGGATACCTGCCCTTCTTCCTTCGGCCCTTACGCCTACCAAGGCTGCCCGGTAGTCAATACGCTTACCGAAAAAGTGGCATTATTACAAGCGCAGGTGTTGCGCTTCCCAGCGGGTGGCGCAGAGGTAAACAACTACGCGTTACTGGATCAGTTCGTTGTTTTCTTGCGTAATAATCAACGCTATCAACTCTTTATCGAGGGTCACGGTGATGCAACGGGTAGTGAAGACGCCGTCGGTTACCTCAGCCAACTGCGCGCCGAACGCGTCAAGCGTTACCTGCTGAGCAAAGGAATCGCCGAACAACAAGTGGTCATGTTAGCCACGAGTGGCCGCCAACCGCAGGATGAGTCAGGCACTCCACGTGGGCAAGCCCTCAACCGGCGGGTGGAGTTTCGTTTGGTTGGGGGGTGATTTGTTGGGCGTAAATCACTTCGGGCTTCCCACCATTTCGTTGTGGGCCGAAGTAGAAAACGGATGGCATGTAGCCTTCCGACAGCTCGGAGTGGAAAAGGGCCTAGCCTATGCTTGGTCCCGTTCACGAATGAGTGGATGGGCCATCGCTCAATCCCCCATCATGGGTACCACCCTGACTATCGAACACCTGGCGAAACGCGGATACACCACCTTCACCCAGTATTACGAAAAAGTGACCTATGATGCTCGAATCGCCTAGCACGCGGCCCGTACGCTAGGCGGTACTGACGCTTGCGGTCAGCATCTGAGATGTGAGAGGGATAAGATCAGCCTAACGGCTGGTCTTACCCTACTCGATTGGCAACAGTCATTTTTCTTTTCTTAAAGTTTTTATATCAGCTATCAATTGATATACTGATGACTTGTTTAAACCGTTATATACGCCTCGTATGTGTCTGTTTCTATCTACTAAAACAAAATTCTCTGTATGCAGAAATTCATCCACGTCTTTTGTCATTCCTAAATCTTCTTCGACAGAGCGGGCGGCGCATGCGGGCGTGGCACGCACGGACGAGCTCCG
>JBCDIR010000613.1:0-2855 GCA_038748735.1 Bacteroidota bacterium
GTGGTGTAGCGGTGGAAACATTGCACGCACAGGATCGTGAAATCTGGGAAATACAGGGTGCGGGCAGCGCGAGCCCCTTCATCGGTGATTTGGTGACGACCAGTAACAACGTAGTGACGGCAGTGGGGGAGACGTACTTCTTCATACAAACTCCTAGCGAGCGCTCGGACAATGACCCCAATACGTCCGACGGACTGTTTATCTACACGGGTGATATTCCGACTTTGCAGGTAGGCGATTTGGTGAACGTCAGCGGTATTGTTATTGAGTTTGACGGGCTGACGGAAATGAGTGGTAGCAGCGTGAGCTATGCGGTCGTCGGATCGGGAGCGGAACTGCCAGCGGCGGTACCTTTTACCCCGAGTTTCCCCTCGCCCGAGGCCGTTGACGTGCGAGATTTGGAGAAAGTGGAAGCCATGCGCGTTACCTTCGATGCTGCCGTGGTGTCGCCCGCGCGGGGGAGTAATCCTACCTGCGGGTTGGCCGTGGCACCGCGTCCGTTTCGGGAGGCAGGTATCCGTTATCCGGGGGAAGGAGCGGGGCTACCCGTCTGGGATGGTAATCCCGAGTTGTTCTTCTTGGACCCCGACCAATTGAATCAGCCCGACCAACGTTTTCTCAGTTTCGGACAGCGCGTAGCGGGTACGGGCGTACTTTACCAAGTGCAAGACCGCTTCGTTGTCTTTCCGTCGGATTATTCCGTTTCGGGAACTTTGGAGGTGCGCGAACTGCCGTCCGCAGCGAATGACCAATTTACGATTGGCTCCATTAACGTGCTCAACTTGCGTGCGGATAATGAGGCGTTGGCTACCAAGTATCCCAAACTAGCGCGCTACATCATTAATCAGCTCGGAGCGCCGGACGTTATCGCTCTGCAGGAAGTGGGAGAAATGGCGATTTTGCAAGAATTGCGGTTCCAGATTTTGCAATTGGCCCCCCAACTCAACTACACCGCCTATTTGCTGGAAGGCAACAATAATACGTTCATCAATAATGCTTACCTCGTGCGGCAGCGCATTCAAGACGTGAACGTGATTCAACTGGGAAATGCCGAAAATTATAGTGAGGGTGGTCGTTTACACGATCGGCCACCGTTGTTACTGACGGCTAATTTACCGACCAATCCGCCCACGCCTATTCAGGTGTTGAACCTGCACATCCGTTCGCTCAATGGGTCGGGTGGAAGTAATGACGACTTTATCTACGGTAAGCGTCACGAACAGGCTATTTCCATATCCAATATGGTCCAGGCGCGTCAAGCCGAAAACCTGGTAGTGGTGGGCGATTTCAATGCCTTTCCTTTCTCGGATGGTTACGTGGATGTGATGAGCCAGATTACGGGTACGCCCTCGCTGGGGGCGGAGCGTCCGGTACAGTCCATCGTGAGTCCGCCCCTAGTGAACCACGCTTTCGCGCAAGCGTCCGCCGAGCGCTATTCTTTCATTTTTGATGGTTCGGCCCAACTCATCGACCACTGTTTAACGACGGAGCTAACCGATTTATCTGTAGCTAATTTTACGTTTACTCGGGGCAATGCGGATGCCGCTACGGCTTATTTTGCCAACACCAATATCAGTACCCGCTCCAGCGACCACGACGGTTTTGTACTCTATTTAGAGGCGGGATTGCCCGTTGCTACGGCTGTGGAAGCACCCCACGTTATTCGCTGGCTGTTGCCTAATCCTCTTCGTGCGGGGGCGGAACTACCTTTGCCGAAACTGGACCGAGCCGTGGATTTACAGTTGTGGACCGTACACGGACAATTGCTGCAACAATGGGCCAAAGTACAGAGTCAAGTTACGCTCCCAAACGTACCAGCGGGAACCTATTTGCTGCGTTGGACGATCGGTGAGCAGAGCGGGATAGAAAAGCTAGTGGTGGAGTAGTTTTTGGGTAAGCTACTTAGTTTTCCTATTTTGGTCGCGCAAACCGACAAAATGAAAAACCTACCACTACACTGGAAAATCATCATCGGCCTCGCGCTGGGGATTGTCTACGCTTTTTTCTCCGTCAAATGGGGTTGGAATGCCTTCACGATTGACTGGATTGATCCGTTCGGAAAAATATTCATTCGTTTACTTAAATTTATTGCCGTACCGCTGGTGTTGCTGTCCATCATAGCGGGGATTTCCACTTTGCCGGACCTGTCCAAACTGGGACGCATGGGAGCTAAAACGCTGCTGGCGTATCTCGTGACGACCATCGCGGCGGTTGGCGTGGGGTTACTGTTCGTCAACGTAGCTAAACCAGGCGAAAGCATCGCCGAGGACCAGCGCATCAAGAACCGGATGAAGTACGAGTTGTGGGTACAAAACACCGAGGGCGTTGAGATTTTAGATGGTAAAAATTTCCTTTCCGACCCACAGTACGCTAGCTTTCTAACCGCTGCCGAAGCGGGGCTCGCCAAAGAGAATGCGATGATGGCCGATGAGGACGGCGACATGGCCAAGCGCATGAAAAATGCCGATGCGATGAAGGACGCCGGACCGTTACAGTTCTTCGTCGACTTTGTGCCGGAGAATATCTTTCAAGCCCTGTCCAACGGAAAATTGATGTTGCAAGTCATCTTTTTTGCCATCTTTTTCGGCATCATCTTGCTGATGATTCCGAAGGAAAAGGCCAAACCCGTCATGGATTTTGTGGATGGAACCAACGAGGTATTCCTCAAAATGGTCGAAGTGGTGATGAACGCTGCGCCCTTTTTCGTCTTCGCACTCATGGCGGGCGTGATTGCCAAGATGGCGAGTACGCCCGAAGAAGTAATCGAGATTTTCAAGGGTTTGGCGGCTTATTCGTTGGTGCTAGTAGCGGGCCTAGCGTTTATGGTATTCATCTTTTACCCGCTGATGCTCAAA
>JBCDIR010000614.1:0-2855 GCA_038748735.1 Bacteroidota bacterium
CCGGCGGTTCCGGCCCCGACTCGTGCAAGAACTCCTGATCCGTCGCACACTGCGCGGCATGGCCTTGGGCAGTGGTTTCTCCGAGTTCCTCTCGGTGGGAAATGAGTACGGCGCTGCGGTCTTTGATCAATTCGCTGAAGCGGACAAAAACTTCGTGTTCGGCGCGGGCATCCAGGGCAGATGTGGGTTCGTCGAGGATGAGGAGCTGTGCTTCGCGCATGTAGGCCCGGGCCAATGCAATCTTTTGCCACTGCCCGCCGGATAGTTCCGTGCCGTTGTTGAAACGCTTGCCGAGAAGCTGCTCGTACTGTTCCGGTAGCTTAGTGATTAAAGGCGCGGCCAGACTCTTCTCCGCAGCATCTTGGATGCGGCTGAGGTTCTTATTCTGGGCGATACGCCCCACGGCAATATTGTCCCGGACAGTGAATTGGTAGCGGAAATAATCCTGAAAAATGACGCCCACTTGATCGCGTAGACTGCTGAGGTCATAATCCCGCAAATCGTGGCCGTCTAGTAGAATTCGACCTTCGGTGGGTTCGTACAAACGCGCCAGTAACTTGACGAGCGTGGTCTTGCCCGCGCCGTTTTCGCCCACCAGCGCCAGTTTCTCCCCCGCGCGGAGACGGAAGGAGAGCTTGCGAATGGCGTACTTGTCCGTTCCCGGATAACGGAAACTCACGTTTTCAAAGGTGAAACCTTCTTGAATACGCGCCGGAAAGGGTAGGGCAGTCCCCCGATTGCGAATATTGGGTTGAATAGCTAAAAAATCGAATAAGTCTTGTAGGTAGAGCGCCTGTTCCGCGATGCGCGAAAAGCGCCCCATAATCTGTTGTAGACTACCCTGCATCCGCTTAAACGCCCCCGACAAAAACGTGAGGGTACCGATGGTAATCAGCCCACCGACGGTTTGCAATAAGATGAAAACATACGCTCCGTAATAGGCTGCCGTGCCCAGAGCAGATAGGACTACGCCCCAACTGGCCCGCCGAATGCTCAGCGCTCGGTTGGCTCGGTAGTACTGCATGGAAAGCGTCTCAAAACGGTCGGCTAGGTAGTCGGCTAAACCGAAAATTTTTACCTCTTTGGCCGTGGTATCACTGGCACCTACGTAGCGGAGGTAGTCGAGTTCGCGGCGTTCGGGCGTCCAACTGCGGGTGAGGGAGTAGTTGCGTTGGTTGAAATAATTTTCCCCAACGAAGGACGGAATGACGGCTAAAATCAACAGTAAAATCAGCCACGGATTAAAGACCACTAAACCTACGCCCAACGAGACCAGCGTGATGATGTCCTGTATTTGTGACAACACCTGACTCATCAGCACCGTGCGGCCCCGGGTCTGGCGACGCGCACGTTCCAGTTTATCGTAGAAATTAGCGTCCTCAAACTGGTACAAATCCAAAGTAGCGGCGTGCCGAATGAGTTTAACGCTGGTAGCGTTGGCAAATAAATCACCCAGTAGACTATCCAGCAGACTGATTCCCCGCGAGAGCAGGTCGGAGAGCACTGCTAGACCTAATTCCAGCGCGACCAAAAACCACAGACGACTGTAATCTACGGTAGCAGCATCCAACAACGCGATGACCTCGTCCACGATCTCTTTACCTACGTAAAGAATGGCCAGCGGCAATAGCGATTTGAGCAGACGCAGTACGCCATTACCCACCGTCAGACTCGGGCTAGTGGCCCAAACGAGGCGGAAAAAGGGAGGAAGGTGTGCCAGGGCTTGCCACTGTTCGCGCCAGGAGGTGTCCGATTTTGGTTTTGCTTGTGCCATAGAGTGCTACAACATCTTGTGCCGGGTAGTAGTTGAAGTCCTGCTAGTTTTGCTAACAATAAACTCCGCTGTAAAGCTGACAATTGTCGTTATAAGCAGACGTGAATCGAACGATTTAGATGTGGGAGTGTAGGGTGTTTTGATTAACTAAAAAACACCCGATTGATGAAAACTGTATTTTTACTATTCCTACCTATTTGCTGCTTAGCGCAAACGATTACCCCCAATTATGGCGAGTTAGACCAAGCGGAGTGCTCCCAGGCGTTTACGCAGAGTGCTGCCGTGGGGGAGCTGTACGCGGTGGCTAATTTCTTTACGACGGAGGGCGTAAGTGACGCTATCGTCTTACTCAATGAGGAAGGCTTGATCGTGACGACCTTGCCGCTGACTATCGACAATCAACAGTTAGACCCGATGCTTTACAGTGATGGAACGACGCTGAATACAACCGGTCTGGCCGCTACGCTACCGCTGAGTCTAGATTCCGTAGCGCTCGCCAATCGAACGTTTACGGTGCGGGAGTACGGTACCTCCGGTGATGTACTAAGTCAGCTTTCTGAAGCGGTCGAACCAACGGAAATAGGCTTACGGGGCGGTGTCTTTTCCGTTGGAATCAATACGAATATCGTGTATTATCAACCGCTTTCCTGGATCGGAGCTGCTAGTGAAGATTGGGTCGTTCAAGTACAAGAAAATACACGCATCAATATCAACGAAGACAATACTGTCGACCTATTGCCCGGCCAACAAAATAGCGTAAGTATTTTCAATCGCAACGATGAATCGCTCGTCCGAGTTACCAGCGAAAACGAGTGGAGAACCCTAGCCGATCTGGCCATTGTTGACGATCACATCTGGCTGTACGCGCTGCGGGGTGATTCGCTTGAAACGCTCACTTCCGTACACCGTTTAGCACCAACGGGAGCGATCATGGTGGACACCTTCCAAGCAGACGCTTACATCGAACGGGGCCTCGTTCACTACGCTGAGGTGATGGAGGGGCAACTACTGGAAGCCATCGGCTTAGCTGGTGGTCCCTTTGGGTCGGCTATTCGTGCCACGACGGTTCAAGTACGGGATA
>JBCDIR010000615.1:0-2836 GCA_038748735.1 Bacteroidota bacterium
AAACTTCCGATAAAAATGAGCAACAGCCCGAGGAAGAGGCGGGTGTAGTAGTGGCGTTTGGTCTTTATGATGAGTCCCATGGCTAGTTTTTATTTACTTCGTTACTCCCCCCACTCCACCAGCGATGAAGCATAAAAATTCACCCCCAACTGTCGCAATAACGGCCCCTGCGCGCCCAAGCGACGGCGGTAATCGTCCCAGTTCCGGCCTTCGGTGGGCGACCAGCCCAGTTCTGCGTGCCCGATCACGCGGGGGAAGGCCAAGTATTCCAATTCATCCAAATTAGTAATGGTTTCCGTCCATAGCGGGGATTCAATACCGAGGATCTGTGATTCGCTCCTGCCCGGTACTAGGGCTTCGGGGGTCCACAAATAGGCGCTGTCCACTTCGACGTAAGCGGCCCAGTGAAGTCCCAGCTCGGTGGTGCTATCGTACTGCATGTCCAGGTAAGCGTACTGGGCGGGTGATAACAGCACCTGCGCACCTTGCCGCAGCCCGCGTTGCATATTCTCCGCTTCGCGCCAGTACTGTACTACGGAACCTGCGGACAATTGGGCGTTAGTCACCTCCTCCCAACCCATCATTTGCTTACCGTATTTGTTGATGATGGCTTGTGCCCGTTCGATGAAGGGAACGTAGTCTGCAAGCGGCGTCACGTGTGACTCGTCTCCGCCGAGGTGGAAGTATGGACCGGGCGTCAGGGCGCTGATTTCGCGTACGACGTCATCCACGAAAGCATAGACGGTGTCTTTACGCGTACACAGGGTACTAAAGCCGACCTTCGTCCCCGTATACAAATCGGGCGCTACGCCATCACAATTCAGAACAGCGTAAGACGACAAGGCCGCATTCGTATGCCCCGGCATATCAATTTCTGGCACAATAGTGATGAAACGACTTGCGGCGTACTGGACGATTTCTTGGTAATCGGCTTGGGTGTAAAAACCACCTTCGCCCCCACCCACGGCGGTACTACCACCGTGCGTGGTGAGTCTTGGCCAGGATTTAATTTCCATACGCCAGCCCTGATCGTCCGCTAAGTGCAGGTGCAAGTGATTGATTTTGTACAACGCCAATAGGTCGAGGTAGTGCTTGACTTGTGCCACGTCAAAGAAGTGGCGAGACACGTCCAGCATAGCACCTCGGTAAGCGTATTTTGGGTAGTCGATGATTGTTCCCGTGGGGATGATCCAGTCCGTGAGTACCGTATCCGTCGGTACTACGGGCAGCAATTGGCGCAGCGTTTGGACCGCGCGAAAAGCTCCCGCTTCTTGTTCCGCTTGGATGATAATTCGCTGGGGCGCAATTTGAAGTACGTACCCCTCCTCGCCCAAGTCTAAGCTATCCAGTGGCCGTTGATCAAAGTAGACACCACCGTAGCCCGGACTACGCGGCCCGTTTTCGACCGACAGGCTTATACCCGTGTGGGTGAGCAAGGTTTCGGCTAAGTAGCCCGCCGTTCCGACCCAATCTTTTGCGGAAGCAAGCAAGTGAATAGGTGCCGTAGATGGAGTGAGCACAAAAGACTCCTGCGTTGCCGTTACCCGAACGGGATGAGGAATCAGCGCACTTTTAGTCAGATCAGTAGGGGGTAAAGGTTCGCTACAACTCGTACAATACGTAGCCAATACAACGTACAGCAAGTACCGAAAGACGGACGAATAACGCATGATGAATCGGTGATTTAGGTCGGTAATTGATCCACAGCTTCCAGGATGACGGTGCACGCCCAGCGAATTTCTGCCTCCGAGATAATCAGCGGTGGTGCGATGCGTAGACTGCGCTCATTGAACAAGAACCAATCCGTGATGAGTCCCGCGCGGACGCAGTAATTGATGACGAACTTTACCTCGTCGAAATTGGCCAATTCAACCGCCATCCACAAACCAGCACTACGCACGTCCAGGATGCGTGGGTGTTTCAACAACGATAAAAAGAGCTGTTCTTTCTGCGCCACCTGTGCAATATAATTTTCTTTTAGTAAGGTCTTCAGCGTGGCCAAAGCCGCCGCCGTACAAACGGGGTGCCCACCAAAGGTAGTAATGTGACCCAGTACCGGATCGTGGGTAAAACTATCCATCATCGCTTTACTGGCTACGAATGCGCCGATCGGCATTCCGCCGCCCATGCCCTTAGCCAACAACAAAATATCGGGTACTACGTCATATTGCTCGAAGGCCCACAGCGTACCCGTACGTCCGTAGCCCGCCTGTATTTCGTCAAGAATAAGCAGCGCCCCCACTTCGTCACAACGCTGACGTACGGCTTGTAACCACGCCTTGCGCGGGCGACGTATCCCCCACTCGGCTTGTACCGTTTCCAGGATGACGGCAGCGGTCTGTTCCGTGATGCGAGCTAGGCAAAAATCGCAGTTGAAATCCAGGTGTTTAATGCCGGGCAAGAGTGGGTAGAAAGCCTGGGTAAATTCCGTAGGGTTCATTAGGCTGGCTGCGCCCTGGGTCGTGCCGTGGTAGGCGCGGGTGGCGGCTATAAACTCCCGCCGTCCGGTCACGCGCTTGGCCAGCTTCATGGCTCCTTCGGTCGCTTCGGTGCCGCTGTTGACGAAGTAGACGCTGTCCAGTGGATCGGGCAAATGATCTGCCATTAGGCTAGCGAGACGCACCTGCGGACTTAGCACAAACTCGCCGTAGACGATGGTGTGCAAATAGCGGTCCAACTGCTGCTTGGCCGCCGCAATTACCGACGGATGACGATGCCCCAAGCTACTCACCCCGATACCCGCAATGAGGTCGAGATAGGACTTGCCCGCCTTATCGTACAAATACATGCCGGAGGAACGCTCAATTTCTAGTGCCATCGGCATCGGACTCGTCTG
>JBCDIR010000616.1:0-2835 GCA_038748735.1 Bacteroidota bacterium
CCGCACGGGACTCGAGCCCGAACAGGGGTCCATTCGCGGTGGTACTGATGGTTCCCAATTGAGTTTTATGGGCTTGCCCTGTCCAAACGTCTTCGCGGGAGAGCACGCTTTTCACTCCAAACAAGAATGGGTCAGTGTGCAGGATATGGAAAAGGCGACGGAAATGCTAGTTCATTTAGCGCAAATTTGGGCAGAACGCGCTAGCTGAGTTCTTTTAATCCTCCTCCGTAGCTTCTCCGTCCTCCACGGGGTCCACCTCTCCTTTGCGCAGCACCTCCCAAGTGTGATCGGCCAGCATTTTGGCCTCCGCCACGAAAGTGTAGGGCGCACTCCTCCCCCACTCTTCCGGGGCGACCATGGACAGCACGGGCTGTTGTGTTTCGGGGCGACGATACAGGTAATATATCCGACCAATCAGCGGCTCGAAGTTCATGTCCGCCAGGTAGATTTCTTCGCTGATTTTGACCCGATCTTGCAGATTACGCGCTTGCTGGGCTAGCAGATCAATCTGTTCCTTAATTTGAGCCAGTTGCAGGTCTGTTTGCTCATACATAGCGCTGACGGCACGGCCCTTCACCCTACCCTTATCCATAGGCTTGATGACGGCACCGCCCACGGTATGGGCGTAGGGTAGCAGGTGTGGGTTTTCCGCTACCTTATCCGGATCGATCGGGTTGAAATTGCTCTCTTTTGGAGCGTCCGTTTCTGCCGTCTTATCTTTCGCCATGTTTGTATTTACTGGTCTTTTCAAAGGAACAGTGCAAGGCGCGGGGGGTTCAACGAAGTGCGGATATTCTTGGCAGAGGGAGCGCTGCGTTGCACTTTGCTTTGGGTAGATAGTACAGTCTGTCTCGTTTTCCAAACCGTCTGCTGAATTGGTAGAAAGACCGCTCGTTACCTCGCTTTGGGTAGAAGGTATGGGGACGCCGTCTCGTTACCTAGTGTATCACGGTCTATCCGACAAACATGCTACCGTCTTGGTAGAAAGACCGCTCTCTCGGCTCAGCCGAGATCGCTTTTGGTAGAAGGTATAGGGACGTCTTGTTTTCCAAACCGTCCACCGTACTACCGCATCACCGTACTACCGCACCACCGTAAACCTCCAATACCACAAAACAAAACGGCCCGAACCAGCAGTCACCTACCAGCCCGGGCCGTTCCCGTATGCTAAAACACCGATCTTATTTCAGCACCAAATTCGTTGTACCAACGAGGAAGCCTTTGTTGTACACCTCTACGTCGTAGCGTCCGGGGCTAAATCCTTGGTCCGATTTCCACACCAATTGCAAAGAATTAGCGGAACGATCGTAGTCCAATTTGTTCATCAACGTATACTTGATCTGCTCTCCCGTGGCTTTGTTCGTGAACACACCCGAACCCGTACCAGCGGACTGGGTCACGCCTTCCGCGTTGAGGATGCGTACGAAGAAAGTCTCCTCACCCGGCTCGGCAATTTCGTTGCTGTCCGTATTGAACGTCACCGCAATTTGCGATACATTATCGGCCGAGCGGCGCGTTACGGGCTTACCGGATTTGCGCACTTTTTGGCCAACGGCCGTCAAGCTATTCACTTTGATGGCGGATGCTTGGGTCACTTTCCGCGACAACTGCGAATTGGCTTCGGTCAGCTGCTCGCGTTCGCTCACCAGGATGGCACGCTCTTGCGTCAAGCCTTCATTGGCTTCCAACTGCGTGTTCAGGTCTGTTTGCAGGTTGTTACGCTGCTCCGTTAACTGCGTATTCTCGTCAGCCAACAGAGCATTTTGTTCGCGCAATTGATTGACTTCCGCCAGGGAAGAACTCAATTGAGCCTTCAAGTCGGCAATTTCGCGGCGGGCAGCGTCCAGGCTACCGCCCTTGCGAATCATCCCGGAAATGCGGTTTTTCGCTTCCTCTAACTCGGCTGTTTTTTGGTCAATGAGGGCATTCAGCTCTTCGTTACCCGTACGGAGGGACTCCAATTCCTCGCGGGCCGCCGTAAACTCTAGGTTGAGTTCTTCCTGCGCCGCAATGGATTCGTCCAGTTGCGTACTCAGCGCCATCTGCGACTTGTTAGCCTGGGTATACTTGAAAAGTAACCAAGCGTTAACCGCTAGCAACGCCACAATGACGACTGCGGCAATGGTAATGAGTCGTTGTTTAGAATTGTCAGGTTTCGGTGCCGCCGGTGGCGGCGTGGTTGGCTGTTGATTGGCCATGATGATTGTGTTTAAATACAGATTACACGGTTTACCCAAAGATGTAATCTCAAAATGTGATGTATGTAACTCTCGTCCCCAAAACGTAAGCCACGATTGAAAATTGTTTGACTTAACAGATTGTTTTTTAGTGTACCAATAGTAAAATTCCTACATTGGCATACGAAACAACCTATCTACCATGCTAGAGCAAATCGACATTGCCAACGTTCTGTTTTTGGACATCGAAACCGTCAGTGGCCACAACAGCTACGAAGATTTGTCCGAAGATTTCAAGCCACTTTGGGCGCACAAGGCCAAGAGCGCGCTGCGTAACTATACCGATGAACTCGACGAGGAAACCGTCGCGGCGGCCTATCAAGATAAGGCCGCCATCTACGCTGAATTTGGCAAAATTGTCTGCATTTCGGTAGGCGTCGTTTACCGTAACAAAGACAAACGCCTCAGCATCCGACTCAAGTCCTTCGCCAGCAAGGACGAAAAAGAACTGCTCACGGGCTTCGCCCAATTGCTCAACCAATACTACAACGATCCTTTTAAACATTTCCTTTGCGGTCACAATATCAAAGAGTTTGACGTCCCATATATCTGTCGACGGATGGTCGTTAACAGTATGTCCTTTCCGAAAGTACTGGAC
>JBCDIR010000617.1:0-2834 GCA_038748735.1 Bacteroidota bacterium
CGTATTCACCAAAGCGGTGTAAATACTCAAACAGATCCCTAATATAACTAACGGCTCGCTCGCGCGCTAAAATATCTTTCGCCACCGCAATAGCTACTGGTGATTCCCACGCTCGAAAATAGCGAACAAAGGCCGCTACTCCACCATCAGTCAGCCCAGTTTTGGAAAAGTAAAACGACTTGAGTAAATGAAACAACTCCAAATTCTTATGCGGTTCCAATCCCATGATAATGGACATCTCCCACTCCGATTCTCCACGTTTTTCATCTAGTAAATCCAACAAAAAATCACGATTAGCTACCGAAGGATAATCACGTAACTGCTGCGCGATCAATTGCTGATTCTTATCCGAAAGCGCAGGATAAACGGCGTGCAGAATAACGTCGCCCTGCGGGATTTTCGGTAAGAAGACTTGATGTGACTGACGCCTAGGCTTTGTAATGTGCCGCAACAAACTTCTATTAATATGCCTCGTCCACTGCTGCCTATCCACCTGATCTGCATGGATAAGTCTTTTAAAGAAATATTGAAACCATGGCGTTTGAAATGCCGCTGTTTTGACCGTCTCCTTTGGCCAACCTAACGCTTGCCGCCTCGCCCAAATTTCCTCCACCAGCGGTTGCAGGTGAAGCACCGTTCCCCAGCCCATCACTAAAAATGGTAGCTGATAACGTACGAAACGGTGAGCATAACAAACCCAGCGTCGCTTTTCTTCCTCCTTTATAGACTGCAAAATTATGGCCTGCGCAGGAGCTGGATAGTTCACAAAACCCTCATCACAATACAGCACTTCTCCCAGTAAATTAACCTTTAATCGCAATAAACGATCAATACCAAAACTAGCCCCCGGCAAAGCAATCGTGTAAGCAAAAGCCGTCTCCTCTAATATTTCAGCCGTCATCGGTTGCGTGCTCATCATAAGGTAGTTAAGTCAATGCCCACTACCGCATCCCGACGGTGCGGCGGCATGGGCGGTAGCGGAAAATCCTGCCTGCCCTGATGAAATACCCCGAAGATGATCGACACCTTAGCAGTGGGAGGTGGCCAGGGCGTGTAACCATCCGTGAGCACGATAATCGCATCGGGTGTGGGGCGTTCTTCCAGCGCGGCGTCCACTCCTGCGATCATATTCGTACCACCGCCACCCGCCAGGGAATTGAGCTTGAGGTAATCCGAACGGTCCCGGATTTCGATGGCGTCGTAAGCACGCGCATCACAGGGAATAACGGTGACGGGTAGGTGAAAAGTTTCTAATAGTCCACATACCTCCCCTACGGCTTGCGCCAGCATCTGGGGCGACATGGAGCCGGAAGTATCCACTACCACCGAGATACGTGCTTGTAGGTCGCCCCGTAAGGAAGGCATCAGAAACGGCTGGTAGACATTTTGCCGCCGGTTGGGCCGAGCGTGGGTGTAATCGGCCTTGCCGCCCAGACTCGTTTGAATGCTCATGCGCACTCGGTTTTGGAGCACCTTGCGCCAGTCTATCTTGGGTTGTAGCTTTTCTTTGACCCAGCGTTGCCAACTCCCGGGCAGCTTACCGATTTGCGTAGATTCCATGGCTTCGGCGACCTCCTGACGCACTAAGTCGAGGGTGACTTGGTTGATGGCTTGGTTTAAATCGGCCTCCTGAATGTCTAACTCCCAGGGGCGCAACTGGCCGTGTACGCCACTGCCTTCGTCGCCCCAGGCTAGGGTGACCTGCGTTTCGCCACTCGGTTGTTCTAATTTACGGTAGTACCATTCCGCTAATTGGCCCGTAGGCAAATTGAATTTTTGAGCTAATAAGCCAGGATAGTCCACGGGCATCGTCAAGTGGGGCCAGTTTCCGTCGTTGATTTCTAAGTCAGCAGCTACGTTCCACAACCTCGCCTCCGCTCCCAAGTCCTTGGCGCGGTCTGCGTGTTCGCGTAGGAGGTGCGAAATTTCGTGTATCCAAATAAACCCAAGCTGAGCCAGGGCTGAATCGCGTCCGTGGCGTGCTTGGATATCTTGCACCACCGCGGGATTCCAGTAGACATTCATCCGCTGGTCGATGGCCGCAATCGGTACCTGCTCCGTCAAGCGGATGGTAGTACGAAACAAAGCTGGCGCAAAAAACGGTAAATGTTGTACCGAATACGCGCGGGCAAAGCGTAAAAAATCGAGTACCGCAGTGATGTCAGAAGAGGACATAAGGACGAGTATTTGTACGGTGATTTATTCAAAAACGTCAATAAACTCGTTCAGTCCCTCGTCGGCGAACAGTTGCTCAATGGCGCTCATCACCTTAGCTTTGCGCTCGGGAGAATCGCGTTGGGCCAGCGACAATAGATTAACCAGTAAGCCCCGGCGACTGATGCGGCGCAGACTGGCGTAGACCAAGTCCCGACGGCCATTGTCGAACACCCGTTGGAGTAAATCGAAGTATCGCAGTGCAAGCGTCAAGAGGGTTGGGGACTGCAATTGGCGCTCCAAATAAAACGTCAAACTGTTGAAGAAGACGTAAATTTCACTATCGTTCCACGTTTCTACATCCACCTTAACTTCTCCAGCGAGTGCGGCTTCGGGGTCCGGTAGGCGCAGGTTTTGCAAAAAAGAAACGAAAGCCACGGCCAAGCCCTTACCTACGCAGCCCTGAATGAGTTCCATACAGGCCGTAGACGGTTGCTGGTTCGGCAGGGGGGCTTCGCCGAGCAACTCGCAAGTCGCCAATAGCGCAGCCAAATAATCCCAGGTGCGCGGGCTAGCAAAGGCAAAGCGGTCTTCCTCCGAAGAGCTGTTCAGGGCATCCGGTGAACGCTTCAGGAAGGCACCTATTTTTAATTTCCAATTGGGTAATAAGTCCGCGTGAG
>JBCDIR010000618.1:0-2833 GCA_038748735.1 Bacteroidota bacterium
AAAAAATCACCACCCTTGGCTCACGCCAGTGACCAAGTAATATTAAGTATGGACATCAAACAACAAGCCCTCCACTACCACGCCAAGGGCCGCCCCGGAAAAATCGCCGTCGTTCCGACCAAAGAAACGGCCAACCAACGGGACCTTTCCCTCGCCTACTCTCCCGGCGTAGCCGAACCCTGCCTCGCCATCGACCAGAACAAGAGCGACGTCTACAAGTACACGGCCAAGGGCAATCTCGTGGCCGTCATCTCTAATGGTACGGCCGTGCTCGGCCTCGGCGACATTGGCCCCGAAGCCAGCAAGCCCGTCATGGAAGGAAAGGGCCTCCTCTTCAAAATCTACGCTGACATCGACTGCTTCGATTTAGAATTGGACACCAAAGATGTCGACGAATTTGTCCGCACCGTCAAGCTGCTCGAACCCACTTTCGGCGGCGTTAATCTGGAGGATATTTCCGCCCCCGCCTGCTTCGAGATCGAAGAGCGCCTCAAAGCGGAGTTGAACATCCCCGTCATGCACGACGACCAGCACGGTACGGCCATCATCAGTGGTGCTGCCCTGCTGAATGCCCTCGAATTAGTCGGCAAAGACATTGACAAAGTCAAAATCATCGTCAACGGTGCGGGGGCCTCGGCTATCTCGTGTACACGGATATACGTGTCGCTCGGTGCGCGCAAGGAGAACATCTACATGTACGACAGCAAGGGCCTTATCCATCCCGACCGGGATAACTTGAACGGTAAAAAGCCCGAATTCATCAATGGAACCGTCCCGATGGATACCAGCTTGACGAAAATTTTGGACGGTGCGGACGTCTTCATCGGTCTGTCGCGTGGTAACGTACTCAATAAGGACATGATCAAAGGCATGGCCGCCGACCCGGTCATTTTTGCAATGGCCAACCCTACGCCCGAAATCAGTTACGAAGACGCGGTCGAAGCCCGCCCGGACTGTATCATGGCCACGGGGCGTTCGGATTATCCTAACCAAGTCAACAATGTACTCGGTTTTCCTTTCATCTTCCGTGGCGCGCTCGACGTACGCGCAACGGAGATCAACGAGGCGATGAAACTAGCGGCGGTACGTGCCTTGGCGGAACTGGCCAAGAAGCAAGTCCCCGAGATCGTTCACATTGCGTACAATGATGCGAATCTGAGTTTTGGTAAAAATTACATCATCCCCAAGCCCGTCGATCCGCGTTTGATTACCACCGTAGCTCCGGCCGTAGCCCGTGCTGCGATGGAAGTGGGCGTAGCCCAAGCGCCCATCACCGACTGGGAAGCCTACGAGTTGGAACTGGCCAAACGCCTCGGCAACGACAACACCTTGTCAAAGGTCATCGAAACCAAAGCTAAGCAGCAACTCAAGCGGGTGGTCTTTGCGGATGCGGAAAATATTTCGGTGCTGAAAGCCGCGCAGATTGTCCGGGAGGAGGGCATCGCTAAACCGATTTTACTGGGTAAACGCGACCTCATCAAAGCACTTAGTGACGCCCACAATATTGAATTAACGGGTATCCCGATCGTCAATCCAAAAGCACCGGAGAACGCGCAGGACGAACAACGCATGGCCGATTACGTGCAGCGCTTCTACGAAAAGCGGCAGCGGAAAGGGGTAACGTTAACGAGTGCTAAAAATATGCTACGGGGCCGCAATTACTACGGCGCTATGATGGTAGCAACGGGCGAAGCCGACGCGATGATTAGTGGTCTGAGCGGTAAATATCCCGATACCGTACGGCCGGCTATTCAGATCATCGGCTTGCGCGAAGGCGTGAAAAAAGTGGCGAGTACTCACATTGCATTGACCCGTTTTGGCCCGCTATTCCTAGCGGATACGACGATCAACCACTTCCTCAACGCAACCGATATTGCGGATATCACGGAACTGGTAGCCCAGCAGGTTCGCACCTTCAATATTGAACCTAAAATTGCGTTGACAACCTACTCCAACTTTGGTACAGTCCCCCACGGCGAATCGGCACTACTGATGCGTAAAGCGACCGCGATCCTCCACGAGCGCCACCCCGACTGGATCGTCGATGGAGAGATGCAAGTCCACTTTGCACTGGATGCTAACCTGCGGAAGGACTTTTACCCCTTCGCCAAACTAGGCGAGCACCGCGCCAATACGCTGATCTTCCCGAATTTATCTTCGGCCAACATCGCCTACAACCTCCTCGGTGAGGCGGCGGGCGTAGAAATGATCGGTCCGGTTTTGTTGGGTCTGAATAAGCCCGTTCACGTGCTCCAACTCGGTTCTACCGTGCGGCAAATTGTGGATATGGTGGGTATTGCGGCGATTGATGCGCAATCGTAAAATCCAGTTGGCAGGCACTTTCAAAGTGCCTGCCAACTTACGCCATATCACCGTAACATATGCCGCAGCGCAAAGCACCGGATGAAGCCATTGCGCGCCCGCTCAATCCAGTTGCCTTTTTTGAACCAAGCAATTTTGGGCTTCTGGTACTGACCTTCGTACTGTTGGATTCCCCAACAATTCGGACAAGCGGCTTCCGTGGGCGAAGTATTCGGTTGAGAGAAAGATGAAGGATGTTTCATGATTTGTAGATTTTACTTCGAAAGAATAGTTCAAAGTTGCACTAAGCACGAAGCCCATTCCAAGTATAACTTTCCCGGATAACGGTATATCTACCTGCATGTCCTAATTTACGTAGAGGGCGCGGAGGGCCACACAGCGCTTTAAAGAAATTTTCTCCGTGTCCTCAGTGAGACCCTTCGTGTGCTCCGTGCTAACCATGTTCCAGTAGCATCACTATTTGGATGTATTTAATAAAAATAAACCTACTACTGGATATGGATACCATAAG
>JBCDIR010000619.1:0-2831 GCA_038748735.1 Bacteroidota bacterium
CCGGTCCTTCTACCCTCAGGCAAGCGCAGCGCAGCCGGTCCTTCTACCCTCAGGCAAGCGCAGCGCAGCCGGTCCTTCTACCCTCAGGCAAGCGCAGCGCAGCCGGTCCCTCTACCCTCAGGCAAGCGCAGCGCAGCCGGTCCTTCTACCCACAGGCAAGCGCAGCGTAGCCGGTCCCTCTACCCTCAGGCAAGCGCAGCGCAGCCGGTCCTTCTACCCTCAGGCAAGCGCAGCGTAGCCGGTCCTTCTACCCACAGCGAAGCGGGTCCCCCTACCTACCAACCAGTTCCCCCAATCCATTCCGATAATTCGCCAGTATTTCGCACATCCGCCGTACGTCATTATCCACTAGCAGATCCGGTTGTCGATCCGCAGCTTGCAATTGATCGACGAGCGTCTGCTGCGCGCGGCTTTTCTGACCCGTATGATAAGCCACGGCCATCTCTTCTAAGCTGGCGGCCATCTGTGCGATGAGGTGATTTTTGGACAAGTCATTGTCCTGGTCTGCTGGGCGCAAATCAGCGCGTAGGTTACCGACGGGGCCTTGTGCCGGTTCACGGTAGGTGAGCAGGGCGCTAAATTGGCGCAAGTCGCGTTGGCTACCCCTAACCTCTAAGAGCACAACTTGCGTCAAGCCCGCGTTGAAATCCCGTAGGTTGAGCGAAATCTGTTGGCCATTCACCCTTGGCGCGTAGCCGTAGATGCGCTCGAGGGTGACACCTTGCGGTAGCGTTAAGTGTAATCTGGGTTGCCGCGCGATGGGGTACAAAAGCGCTTCGACCTCGCGGACGAAGATCTTTTCGATGTGCTCCGGTTTACTAATAAAGTGAACTTGATCGCGTCCGTTGGCGGTGATTGTACGCGACAGCTCGTAGTTGAAATCTACGCCCACGCCGATGAGCGAAAAGCTCAGTTCTACTTCGGAGCGGAAGCCGTCGTGACGTTCCACGATGGCGTTGGGGTCAATGATCCCCGTATTAGCAATAGCATCCGTAAGGATAATCATCCGGTTGTCGAAGCCGGGGCGAACGGCGGGAAGTAGCGTCTCGTACCCCAAGCGGATACCGGCCTCCAGCGCGGTGGAGCCACCAGCCAGGAGTTGCTCAACGGCCAAGCGAACAGCCGCTCCGTTTCCGATGGCTTGCGCCGGAAGCAGTACTCGCGCCTGCGACTCAAATGCGACGAGCGAGACGTGGTCCTCGGGTTCCAATTGGTCGATGAACGTCAGGATAGCCGCCTTGCTCTTACCGATCCGATCTTCGTGGGCCATCGAACCGCTACAATCAATGACCAGCGAGACGTTCACCCGCTGGCGGGTGGTCATTTCGGTCAGGTTGCGGGTGGAAACGCCTACTTGTAGCAGGTGCCGGTTACCGTCAAGGGGTAGGCTTTGTGCATCCAGGTGAATCGTGCGATCCGCAGCGGGGCGCGGCAGTTGGTGAAGGTGATAATTGAAATACTCTTCTTCCACTACCTCGTCAGGAGAAGGAATGAGTTGATACGGTGACTTGTGTTGGCTCATCCCCATCGCTGCGGAGGAGTACCCGACTTGGGCCGTTGCGCTAAGCAGTAATAGGCAAGTACTAACTAGGAAGAAGATGCTACGAAAAATCATGATTTGAAATAGTTTTGGTTTACAATAAGTTAAAAGTCCCCGCACTGGATAAATTTCCCACCTTTTCAGCTTGTAGACCCCTTGCAAAGTATTTTACAACTGTTTTACCAGCCTTTTCGTACCTTCATTTTTGTAAAAAAACCCACTTTCGCACATGCTAGCACGCGAAGCTTTTGCGCACTTGAAGCAAGACTTGGTCCGACAGTACCAGACCGCTTACCCCCATTTTCAGGGAACGCTGGCCGATTTCCGGCAGCAAGACATTGCGCAGTTACAGGCTTTGCTGATGGAAAAAGTGCAGGGGCGCGTGAGCGAGAAATGGTTCTATACCCACCTCAAAGGCAAACCGCAGGATAAATTGCCCCGCATTGACATGCTCAACTTACTGGCCCGTTTTGTGGGGGCCGACTCTTGGGCGGCCTACGCTGGGCAAGTAGCGGCGAAGTCCAAACCTAGCGTTCACACTAGCAATTGGCCCAGGTGGTGGTGGCTCGTTCCCGTATTACTGATAATTTTGGGTTGGCGTTGGGCAATGTGGGAGCAACCAATGGACCTATACCTTCAATTCGTTGATGCCTTACGCCAAGTACCGATCACGGAAACGAATGTACAGGTACAAGTCGTCACGCCAGATCAGCAAACGGAACTCTTTTTTAGCAATGAACAAGGTCAAGTGATCCTCCCTGAGGTCGCAGATGTTGTTACTATTTATACCCAAGCGGCCTACTATCTGCCGGATACGCTCCAACTACGACCGCAAACGGAAGAACACTTGGTCGCCTTACAATCGGACGACTACGCCCTGATGATCCACTATTTTTCCACGGCTAAAGTCGAGGATTGGAAACGGCGGCGGGAACAGTTGGACCAAGCGTTTGCCGACGAGGCCGTCATCTATCAGCTCGACCCGCAAGGGCAATTGGGCATGGATATGCTAAATAAGCAAGAGTTCATCAACAAACTAACCATTCCGATCAACAGCCTGCGCAACGTCAAAGTGTGGAAAACGCGCTACGCGGCAGGGCAGATCGTAGAGTTGCGGTTTAGTGTGGATTAGCGGTATTTTATGCGGCTCTTCTTGTTAAATTACCCAAAGAACGTGGAGGGAAATACAGTCATCGCAGCAGTTTTTAGCTAGTAGGAACTTTGTAAATGTTTATCAAGTGAGGTAGTCAACTTTTTTATACTATGTGGAGTAAAAAATCAAAAAAGAGCG
>JBCDIR010000620.1:0-2824 GCA_038748735.1 Bacteroidota bacterium
ATTTTTTTGCTGGCTCTTAGCTACACTTACCGTCCATTATTCCTTTGCGCAAGAATTGGTCGTGTCTACTTCTATCCAAGCGGCTACGGTTTATCGCCAAACGGCTCAGGTTACCCGCACGGGCAAGTTTACTATTCCTAAAGGGCGGGGTACCCTCGTTCTCAAAGACCTTAGTCCGCAACTAGATCACAATAGCGTGCGCATTGGGGCTACGGGCGATTTTTACATCCTGGCCGTCACTCCCCGTTACAGCACCCCTCCCTCCGTAGTGGAAACAGACAAGTACCAAGAACTCCAGAAGAAGCGGCAGCGCTTGGACGATGCCATCGCTCGGGAACAAATCAAGATTGATGTGCTCCAAACGGAGGAAAAGGTGATGCGCGCTAACAAAGCCGTTAGCGGTAGTGGCAGCGAACTGAGTGTCGACGAACTGCAAAAAATGGCGGCCTACGTCAGGCTTCGCTTGGGCGAAATACGCAACGAAATTTTTACCATCCAACAGGGTTTGCGTGCTGACCAAAATGCCCTGGCTACCGTAGACCAGGAATTACAACAATTACGCCAGACCCAGTCCAAACGCACCACCGAGGTAGTGGTACAGTACCAAGCCGAACGTACCGTTAATGCCGAATTTCAACTTAATTATTTGGTAAATGGAGTCAATTGGTCCCCCACCTACGACCTGCGCGTAGCGCAACTGACCCAACCCGTCGAGCTGGCGTACGGGGCTTTGGTGACCCAACAAACGGGCGAAAACTGGAAAAACGTGCAGTTGACACTTTCTACGGGTAATCCGCGCCAGCAGTTGGCCGCTCCCGTCATCACGACTTGGTGGCTCAACCCCAATCGTCCGTTGGCGCAAGCCGCACCCAGACCGGCGCGTCCCGAAAACGCTATGTCTAATATGATCATTCGCACGGAAGAAGTGGAAGACGCGCGCTATCCGGGAGCCGAAGTGGCCGTCAATTTGACGAATACCGAATTTCGCGTACGCGCCCGCCAGGATGTACCCAGTAATGGTCAGCAGTACCGCGTCGCCATCGACGAATACGAACTACCCGCCGATTATCAATACTACGCCGCACCGCGCCTGGACCCACACGTGTACCTGACCGCCCGTGTGACGGATTGGGAAAAGTACAGCTTGCAAACCGGACCCGTCAACTTGTTCTTTGATGGTTCTTACGTAGGTAATTCGACCCTCAGCGCCGCCGTAGCTACGGATACGCTCGTCTTTAGCCTCGGCCGCGACAAGGGTTGGACCATCCAACGCGAACGCGACGACGACTACCGCAGCCGTAAACTCCTCGGCACCAAAACCGAGCGCCGGGTGGGTTGGACGATCAAAGTGAAAAAGAACCGGGACAATAAAGTTCCCCTCCTCATTGAAGATCAAATACCCGTTTCCACCAGTGACCAAATAGAGGTGGAGCTAGACCAAGCCAAGGGCGGCAAGCTCAACCCACAGACCGGCATTATCCGTTGGGAATTGCGTATGAAATACGGCGACCGCAAGGAGATTGACTTCCGCTACAAAGTGCGACATCCGAAGAGCTTGGCCGTCTATTTGGAGTAAAAAAATTAGCGCGTCAGTACTTCATCAATGAGACCGTAGTCGCGTGCAGCTTCGGCTTCCATCCAATTATCACGATCACTATCGGCCTCAATCGTAGCGTAATCTTGCCCCGTATGTTCGCTGAGGATGGTGTAGAGTTGTTTTTGTAGACTTTTGACCAAGCGGTAGCTGATTTCCATGTCGGCGACTTGGCCCTGCATCCCGCCACTGGGCTGGTGGATCATGACACGGGCGTGGGGCAGCGCCGAGCGTTTCCCCTTTGCGCCGGACGCTAGTAACACGGCTGACATACTAGCAGAAAGACTGGTACAAATAGTGGCTACGTCCGGACCGATGTACTGCATGGTATCGTAAATACCGAGGCCCGCCGTGACGGAACCGCCGGGGCTGTTGATGAATAATTGTACGTCGCGCTTAGCATCGGTGCTGTGTAAGAAGAGCAACTGCGCCTGAATAACGTTGGCTACGTAATCATTGATCGGCACCCCGAGGAAAATGATCCGGTCCATCATCAAGCGACTGAAAACGTCCAATTGGGCAATGTTGAGTGAACGCTCTTCGATGATCATGGGCGAAATTTGGGCGCTAATATGACTTGTCGAGCGGGCGGCGTAAGTCTCTAAGTGCATCCGGCTGAGGCCGTGGTGACGCGTGGCGTAGTGTAGAAAATCGTGGTTCATTATTATTGGTTTGGGCATAGCAACGTTGGGCATGAGCGAGGTACTATGCAGTTAGTGAATATTACTGTGGGGAGGTGGTACTACTCGCTACGCGAGGGCGTGGTTGTACGCTACGCGTAGTAGTACCGCCTGCGACGAGTGGGGGCTTAGCGTATTGAGCTAGCCTATCACTTTGAAAAGCGTTTTTGCCAATCTTGCCACCACCGTTTTAGGGTACTACTTCGGCGGGGTGGGAGGACCGTCACCTCTTCGTGGTACACCCACGTGATGACGCGCTCGAAGGGGATGGCATCGTGCAGTTGTGCAAAGGTCTGCAAGCGCAGGTCCAGTTGATCTTCGGATGGCGTCATAGTAGGATACTGGTGTAAATTTGTAGGCGTTTCCGTAAAGGCAAGCCGGGCTTTTCGTCGGTCAGCCACTCGCGGATTTGCTGGCGGGCTCGGCTCAGGCGGGTCTTGACGGCTCCTTCGCTCACACCCTGGATGCGGAATCCGTTGGTGCCATCGAGGTCGTCCGGGCTGAGTACGGCGGGAAAGCCGTCGCGCCGGCCGAAAACAACGTAGCTCTC
>JBCDIR010000621.1:0-2821 GCA_038748735.1 Bacteroidota bacterium
CGCCCCGCAAGACTAATAGTCCTGCGGGGCGCTGTATTTGCTAAGCTATACGTTTAATCTGGGCAAATCACCTTGAACTCCGTCCGGCGATTTACTTGGTGTTGCGCATTGGAGCAACTCACGCCATCGGCGCATTCGTTGAGCAAGCGCGTCTCACCGTAACCCGTAGCGATAACGCGACTAGCACTGATACCCTGCGACTTGATGTAGTTCGCAGCGGAATCGGCCCGACGTTGCGAGAGGCTCTGGTTGGAGGAAGCTCGCCCGCGGCTATCCGTGTGGGAGGACAATTCGACCTTGGCGTCTTTGTTATCGCGCAAGAACTGGACTACCCGCTCTAAATCCGGCCGCGCATCCGGGCGGATGGCCGCGCTACCCGTATCGTAGAGGATGTTATCCAAGCGGACGGCTTCGCCGCATTCTACCTCGTCAGCACAAACTTCCAAGCGGACGAAAACAGAAGTATTACGGTTGTAATCGGCGGGGTTGATTTCCACTACCTGGGACAGGAAGCTCTCCTTCTGGGCGTACAACTCGTAAGTGGAGCGGTTGTCCAGATAGAATGTATACGAGCCATTACCATCGGAGCGAGTGGTTTTTAGCCCGTTTGCTGCTTTGTCCCGCAGATTCAAGTTAACGTCCGACAATGGACGCGTACTATTACAGTAGTACACCTTACCCTGAATGATGAAATTAGGATCGTCGTAGAAGATGGTCGCTGCGGCGCCGCTGCTACTGCCGAAGTCGCTCGCCGAAAGATTAGCTTGGCTCATGTCAATGTCCAATATCTTACCGCCAACGGTATACTGACCGGGGGTGACGCTGGCAATTTTCAACTGGCCATTCGCATCGGTGATGCCGCTTTGGACCACGTTGCCACTGGCATCGCGTACCTCGACTTGTACACCGGGAATGGTCTCGTTAGTCGTTTTGTCGCGGGCCGTTATAGTTAGCGCTTTGGCGGGGCAGCCGTTCGTTGCTGCGGGGCCCGGCTCGTCTGGGCAAGCATCACTAGCGTCGCTGATGCCGTCACCGTCGCGGTCCGTGACGGGGCAACCCTCGTTGTCGATGGGTCCGGCTTCTTCGGGACACTTATCGTCGCCGTCTTTGAGTCCGTCGCCGTCGGTGTCTGGGCAGCCATTGAAGGCCGCGATACCAGCTACGGTTGGACAGTCGTCACTACTGTCTGCAATGCCATCACCGTCGGTGTCGGGACAACCGTTGAAGGCAATGACCCCCGGTGTATCGGGGCAGAGGTCTTCGTCGTCGTTGATGCCGTCGCCGTCGCGGTCGGTGACCTCGGGGAGCTTGGGTTCGGCATCTTCCAAATGGATTCGTAATCCAAGACCTGCTTGCAGGTGATTGTGAAACTCTTCACTGTTGAAGTGGTAGGCGAAAGTGGTCCCTAAGGACGTATTGCGACCCAAAAAGAAATTGAGTCCTAAACCGACCGGAGCATCTAGGGAGACACCATCGAGGTCAAAGGCCGTAGCTCCCACCCCCGCAAACAAGCGCGGGCGAAATACGCGCCCCTTGTAAATGTTGAGGTTGAGTAAGGCATTGGCTCCCAAATCGAAACCTGTGCGGGTATTTACTCCTAGCTCATCAGTGGCCGTACGAGTCGAAGCTAAGCGTACGGGTAAGCTGAAGTCCAGCAGATTGTTGAGGTAACGAAAATATTCGAACTCCAAGCCGGGGCGAAAATCATCGCGGGAGAAGTCCTCTACATTTTCCTGTGGCCAAAGGTGATTGACACCTATGAAGCGGAAGGCGTAGGCATTGGGTCCATCTTCGCTTTGGGCGTGCAAATAGGTACTGGCTAGCACTAGTGTCACTAGTCCAAATAATAGTTGTCTTAGCATAGTAAGGGAATGTTTGTAGGTAAGAAGGTGATGAATTATGGATGGAATAAGCTGTCTTGTAGTCGAGCTTAACTCGCTCCTTTTCAGCCTTGTGCGAGCAAGATAGTGAAATTGTTTTATTTGTCAAGCATCTGACTTTTAGACGTTGGCGAGTAGCGGTCTATTTAGATTGCTCTATCCAGCGCACTTCGTACAGGTTGTGTACTAACAACATCAAGTAGCCAAACAGTACCGCTCCGATGATGAGAAAGTTGCTGATGATACCCACCGCCAAGAAAGAAATCTTGATGAGAATGGTCGAGATAACGAAACCGGAGTTGCGAATGATCTTATGAAACTGATCGGAATAGAAGAAAGAGGACAGCAACAGCAACACGTCTACCACGATGAGAATGGTGAAAAATTCGTCAAAGAAGATGTTGTTAATCTTTTTGAACTGTAATACCCCATTGGCGTGGTCCGACCAAGCGGCGATGCCCCAGTCACCAATGGTATACAGGGAAAGTCCCAGCAGTACGGGAACCAGAACCACCGCTAGTGCCTTTTTCAGCAGCACGAATTTGCGGGTTTTATTACCCCGTTCGTCTTGCTGGTCAATGGAGGTATAGGTGCGCTTACGGATGTTTTTGTAAAAGAAAAATATAATTAAAAACAGGACGAGTGAGGTGATAACGTCAAAAGTAAACTGGAGGTCATCCGAGTTTTGAAACCAGTTGGACGTCAGTTCTACGTACGCAATGTCTTTAAAAATTCGCCGGATAACGATGAGCGTGATAATCTCGTACTGCTTACCAATATAAATGGTGATCGACTTGGGCAAAAAATAGATCAGCAAGTATACCTCGTACAGCAGGATGAAGGAAAACGGAGTGTAAATAGCGGCGATCGGATCCGTGAAAAACTGTTGATCAAAACTGATCCAGCCGTAGTTGCTGAGTACGATCAACAATAGGTGCAGC
>JBCDIR010000622.1:0-2818 GCA_038748735.1 Bacteroidota bacterium
CAATGCCGCCTGGGCTACCGATAATTGCGGCGTACAGGATGTACAAATTGAGTCTTTTGCGGGCGCGGCCGCCGGTGCAAAGAAGGGTAAGGAAAGCAGTGCTGAAAAATCATTGGCCCGTCGTCTCTCCTTTAGCTGTGATGATGTGGGGAAGCAAAATTTGGAGGTTGCCATCGAAGTGACGGACGTCAATGGCAATACTACCTTGGGAAGCATTCTAGTAACCGTTTTGGATACGCTCGCACCGACTTTAATCTGCCTTTCTGATACGACCGTTTACCTGGATGCTGCCGGAATGGCTAGTGTAGATTTCGCTGGCTTGATCAATTTCACTTCGGATAATTGTGCCGTAGTAGATACTATTGCTTCGGTAGTGGGTTATTCTTGTGCGGAGCTTACTGCTGATCCCGTAATGCTTGAGGAACTCATTGGTATTACGGACGCTTCCGGCCTACAAGCTAATTGTACGGTTGCCGTAACCGTGGAGGATACGATAGCACCCGTCCTTACTTGCCGGGATACCATAATCGCTCTAGACGAAAACGGGCAAAACATCTTCGCTATTGGAGATTTAGTGACCGCTACTGATGCATGTCCGCCGAGTACAATGCTTGGGAATCCGTTGGCAATTTATACCTGTGCCGAAGTAGGAGCGCCCATCGTTTCCACTCAGTCACGTACGGACGCAAGTGGGAACACTGCTAGTTGCCAGGTAAGTCTTACCGTGATTGATACCATCAAACCAATAGTAATAACCGCGAATCAGTTGGGCACCTTGTCCGATGCTAACGGCACTTTTTTAGTGGATTCTGCTGCTGCGGTAGTGGCTATCCTGGAAAATTGTACGGTGGCTTCCGTTGCCTTTAGTAGGCCCTTACTTTTTACCTGTGAAGACATTGGCGAGAACGAAGTAGCGGTGACGGTAGCGGATGCTAGCGGGAACATCGGCACTTCAACTTTTACCGTTTCGATCAGCTTTAACCAGCCACGTTTTTCTTGTGTTGGTGATCTGAACGTTACTTTGGATGAAAACTGTCAGGCTACCCTCATCCCCGCAATGCTCCTCCGGGGCAATACCGCTTGCCTGGATGTCTTCTCTTTTGCCATTACGGTTATGGATGATGACCCTTCCAATGGACCGGTCGTTGACGGTTGCGGAAGCTTTCCCTACACCATCACCTCCACTGGTACGGGGCTTTTTGAACTTGATTTCACCAGCTGCTGGGGTACCGTGAGTGCGGAAGACAAAACTGCCCCTTCGGTAGCAGCTACTCCTGTTGACGTCGAGTTACTTTGTGTAGACCTGGACGACAACAATCTTACCACTTTACTTGCGGACGTAAACAAGTGCTATGAAGTATCGGGAAGTACCGGAGCTACTATTACAGGAAGCATGCATCCGACCTTACGCACTCGCCTTTTAGCCGGAGGAAATACTCCTCTAGTACCGACTTTCACTGATGGCTGCGCGGAACGCATCCAGGTTTGTGTGGCGGATGTAGTCACCTATGATACGGAAGATCCGCAGTGCAACAGTGTGGTGATTACCCGCACTTTTACGGCAACGGAATTACCACAATGTACTAGTGCTTCTGGAACGCCGAACGCTAGTGTTACGAGCAGCTATCAAATCGAATTCGTTCGACCAACCCTGGCCGATTTAAATGATGAAGGGATAGAAGAAGTAGTACACTATGAGCGCTGCGGACAGGTATCTGCGGCCTTCCCGCTGCCAAGGGTAGAGGATTACCCTACGTTACGGATTGGAGACCGGGTTTTACCATTGTTGAATGGTCAGGCTATTTGTAATATTGGCGTTACCTATGAAGATGGAAATCCAACCATTACCTGCCCTTATAGCTACCAATTCCTGCGTACTTATACCGTGATCGACTGGTGTAACCCCACTGAAGTACGGACCCTTACTCAGATAGTGAAAGTTGGTGATACCACTAAGCCCGTCTTTTTTGGCCCGACCCAGGATCGAGACTTCGACGGTATTGTTGATGATGATTTAGTGTATTCCACGAATGCCGGCAATGCTTGTGCGGCCTACTTACGCCTAGATGCCCCTGGCGTGCAAGCTTCGGATGATTGTTCGGAGGCTGTCCTTATCACTGCTCAGATATACCCAGGAGCTGATGTAACCGCTGCACCTATCGGTCTTTTCATTGTTGACCTTGATGATGGCGACGCGGAAATTTCTTCCGCTATTCCGTTGGGAACCCACTTGCTCCGGTATACGGTTACCGACGATTGTGATAACGTTACCATTTCTGATCATTTGTTCAGTGTAGTCGATGGTACGGCACCGGTTGCCATCTGCCAAGGTGGACTGAATGTTAGTATTACCTCTGGAGGTACTGGTGGCTTTTCCACGGGCATTGCGGTTTTAACGCCGGAAATGCTTGATAATGGCTCTTACGACGACTGCTCGGGAGTGACGCTGGCGCTTGCCCGAGTCAATGTAGTAAACACGGCTACAGAAATTTACGACGAAGAATTGATCCTGACCTGTGCCGACATCGGTACCGTACGGGTAGGCCTGCGGGTAACCGACGCTTTGGGTAACGAGAATTTCTGCTGGCTGGACGTGCTGGTAGAAGACAAGCACATCCCGACCTGTATTCCGCCGAGCCCAGTACGGCTGAGCTGCATCGAGTACAACTCGACCCTGCCAGCTGACATCCAGGAATCGACGGTAGCGGAGCGCAACGCCGTCTTTGGTGCGGCTACGGGAGTAGACAACTGTGAGGTGACGATCACGGAAGTGATCAGTGGCGACGTCAACAGCTGTGGCGTCGGTTCGTTCACGCGG
>JBCDIR010000623.1:0-2818 GCA_038748735.1 Bacteroidota bacterium
ACGTCCAGGGCGTACAACTGTCCCCGCTCGCGTCCTTCGACGTAAGCGTAAAACATGAGCTGCTTAAAAATATCAGTTTTCACCAAAGTGGCCGTTCCCGCTTCCGTTTGGATTTTATCCGCCCGCTTAGGAAACGCTTTGACTGCTTCCATATAGGTGTCCAGCTCGTAGTTCAGACAACATTTTAAACGTCCGCACTGACCGGATAGTTTGGCTTGGTTGATGGCTAAATTCTGGTAACGTGCCGCCGCCGTAGAAACGGACTTAAAATCCGTCAGCCAAGTGGAACAACACAGCTCCCGACCGCAAGACCCCAGGCCGCCAATCCGAGCCGATTCCTGCCGCGCCCCAATCTGCCGCATCTCGATTTTCACCCGAAACTCCCGCGCAAAATGCCGGATCAGTTCCCGGAAATCCACTCGCCCGTTGGCCGTATAATAAAAAGTAGCCTTACGTTTGTCGCCCTGAAATTCGACGTCGCCAATTTTCATATCCAGCTTGATCGAACGAGCGATGGCCCGTGCCCGGATCAAAGTCTGGCGTTCTTGCTCGCGGGCTTCCTGCAGGCGCTCAAGGTCGCGCTCGTTGGCCCGGCGAATAACGCTATGAACCAAGTTGCTCTCCTTGAACTTTTTGCGTTTCATTTGCAAACGCACCAATTCCCCGGAAAGGGTAATATCACCTATATCGTAGCCACTGCTGGCCTCCACCACGACGGTATCGCCGGTGGTGACGTGTTGTTGTGGTTCAAACCGAAAGAAGCTCTTGCGTGCTCCGTTCTTAAAACTCACCTCGGCCACGTAGTAGCCATCGACGTCTTTGAGGTCCATCTGCGTGAGCCAGTCGAAAGTGTTCATGCGGTTGCATCCACCCGTGCCGCAGTTGCCTTTGCTGCCACAGCCTTTGGGGGTGCCGTTAGCGACACCTACGCTACATCCTGTACATCCCATATGGTTATAAATTGACGCATTTGGTTAGGGGGGCGTAAGTTTTTGGCAAGCCAAAAACTTGGGGTACCTCGACTGCGTCGAGGGGTGGTAGTATCCGCTGGGGGCGGATGGCTTTAGTTCGCTACGCGAACGGTTTTTAGCGTAACCGTTTACTAAAACGTATTCCTCTACCCACATACCTTAATTTCCAATGCGATTATTTCAAAAAATCTTGCGTACTTGTTAAAATACGAACCTGAGTTTAAGCTGTCCCACAGGCAACCGCCGCAGGTACCACCACCCGAGCGCAGCTCGTACTCTCATAAGTTTAGCGTCAGCTAAACGAATACCACCACGAGTTTCAGCAAAGCTGAACAAGTACTACATTACACTGCCATCCGCCGCTCCGCTTTCGGTTGCTGCGCCAGCCAGTGTTCCCAGCGTTTAATAATGTGGTTGATCTGGATGCTGGTGTCCAGAAACAACACTTTAGGGTGGGCATTGCGCTCAACGTGGTAGCTGGTCTCGCCGATGAGGTTGACGATGGCTTCCAACTGTTCCAGGTTGACCACTTTGGCCATGCCCGTGGCCGTATTTTTTTCGCGCTCCCGTAGGCGCACGTTTTCGTCTCCGAAGGTTTTGAGTACGAGCAACTCCCGCCAAAAGTGGAGGGCGTAGCGGAGGAAGTGCTTCTGGTTTTCTCGCCCCAATCCCGCAAAACCGTTCACCCAATCGATCATTTCTACGGGGAGACCTTTGTAGCAAACGCGCATCCAGTTGAGGAATTGTACGGCTTGGTCACTCTCTTGTTCAGCGGCTAGTTTGAGCGCGTCGTTGTAGTTACCAGCGGCTAGTTGAGCCACTGCCTGCGCACGCTGCTCCGGTAGGCCCTGACGAGTCACCAGCGCTCGGGCTACCGCTTCGTCCGGCAGCATGTTCGTTTTGACTAATTGGCAACGGGAGAGAATGGTGTTCAAAATGCGCTCCGCATTTTCCGACACGAGGATAAAGACGGTATGCTCCGGCGGTTCTTCGATGAGTTTGAGCAGGCGATTGCCTTCGTTACCTAAAAATTCGGGTAACCATAAAATCATAATTTTCCGCTCACTCTCGAAGCTCTTCAAACTCAACTTGCGGATGATGTTGAGGCACTCGTCCTTATTGATATTGCCCTGCTTATTTTCCGCACCGATGTGCTGGAGCCAGTCGTTGATTTCCAGATAAGGATTAGCCAAAATCGCCTCCCGCCACTGTGGTAACAGATGGTCCGAAACCACCTTGCTGCCTACCGTAGGAAAAGAGAAATGCAGATCGGGATGGATGAGTTTAGCACTTTTGCGGCAATGCTTGCACACTCCACAGGCGTGGATACCCGTAGGATTTTCGCACAGTAATCGTCGGGCCAACGCTACGGCCAACGCCAAGCTCCCGTTACCCGGACTCCCGAGCAATAACAGCGCGTGCGGCAAGCGCCCGGATTCGAGCATCTGCTCAAAAAGGGCTTTCGTAGACGACTGACCAATGACGGTCTCGAATGACATGTACTATGCGGTTGTCTGCCGTTGGAAGCTACGGGGCCGCGTTGGGAAAAGATGCTACAGCTTCGCATCACTTACGGTGGTAAGCGACTTGCGGAGCTACTCGTTTGGGGTGTAAAAAGGCAACCGAGGTCACCATATATTTCACTCGGTAAAGAATCACCGGCTATTAAACGATCACATTTCCCGTCGGCTTGGTGCGCATACTTCGCAATGGACAGGTTATATATTGTATAAACGCTAATTGCTAGCTTGTAACAATAACGTTATTATTTCCGTGGCTAAAGGTAAGGCTTTCTTGTCAAATGAGTTGTCAGCGTGACGATTTATACGAATGAGTTCCCGTTAAAT
>JBCDIR010000624.1:0-2817 GCA_038748735.1 Bacteroidota bacterium
CTGAACTAGTGCTGACCAGTTAGCGTTCGCTGAGCGTTAATTTTCTTTTTTTCTAAACTCAATTCTTCTATCAATTTGTTGATTTTATCCTCTGATTTATAAGGGCTTTTCATCTGTAATTGTTCGCCATTTTTTATCTCTTACATCCTGCCTAAGTAAAATGAAATTGCTCCGTCGTCAATATCCCCCTTTAAGTAGGCTTTGTATACGGTCTCGAAATTTCGTTCTCTTGTGTCGTATCCTTGTGCGTGGTGAATTACCATCCACGGGCATGTAGTTGCATTATCTCCCAACGCTTTACTCGGGTAACCATGTATTTCCAAGTACTTCTCAACTTTCCATAAGTTTATTTCATCCATTTTCCACTGTGCCTTAACATAGTCCATATGCTCTTTGGAGTCTTTGCCATATTGCAGCATTAGATCTTGACCTTTACTTCCTCTTACTTTCTGATCATCTTTCAAGATGTTTTCTAAATAGCGTTTTTTCTCTTCCTCGGTCCCTAATTCGATGATTTCGGTCTCAATATTAGAATATTCTTCACTAAGATTATCCGAACATCCTAAGAGGAGAATTGATGATAGGATCAAAATGAATTTTTCGATTTTCATTGCTTTTCGATTTTCCGTTAACTACTCAAAATGCTCATCCGCCGCCAAGCTACCCGCGATCGCGCCACAGAGTTGTTCCAAGTGTTCCGCCGAGGAGATGAAAGGGGGCATAACGTAAATCAAATTCCGGAAAGGTCTAATCCAAACGCCCTGCTCGACGAAGTATTTTTGGATAGCAGATACGTTAATATTTTGTCGGCATTCTACCACGCCAATAGCACCGAGTACCCGAACGTCACGTACGCGTGCGTGCTGCGTCAGCGGCAGTAAATGAGTAGTCAGTACCTCTTCAATCATCCTTACTTGCCGTTGCCAATCGTTGGTTGCTAACAATTGGATACTCGCTAGCGCTACGCTACACGCCAGAGGATTGGCCATAAAGGTAGGTCCGTGCATTAGCACCCGTCCATCGCTGCAAATGGTCTCCGCTACTGCTTTGCTACACAGCGTGGCGGCTAGCGTCATCATCCCGCCCGTGAGGGCCTTGCCAATACACATAATATCGGGTTCGATGGAGGCGTGCTGTACCGCAAACAATTTGCCCGTTCGACCGAAGCCCGTAGCAATCTCGTCTACGATGAGGAGGACGTCATGCTCTTCACATAGCGATTTTACCCGTGCTAAGTAAGCCGGAGAGTAAATGCGCATCCCACCCGCACCTTGCACGATGGGTTCGATAATGAAGGCCGCCGCTTGGTGGCTATGCTGCTCAAAAGCGGCGACTAAATTGGCCTCGTCCGTAGCGTTCAGCGGTTCTCCGTAGCGGGAGGTGGGGGTGGGGAGGAACAATTGCTGCGGTAGAAAGTCCGCAAACAAATGGTGCATTCCACCGTCCGGGTCGCAGACGGACATGGCCCCGAAGGTGTCGCCGTGGTAGCCGCGCCGTACCGTCATCAGCTTGCTTTTTTTACGTTTTCCCCTGCTAAACCAGTACTGGAGCGCCATCTTAATCGCCACTTCAACGGACACCGAACCACTATCGCACAAGAAAATTTTCTCTAGGCTGGCGGGAGTGATGTCAATCAGTTTTTGACATAATGCGATGGCCGGACGGTGCGTGAGGCCGCCAAACATGACGTGCGACATTTGTGCAACTTGTTCGGTCACCGCTGCGTTTAGCACCGGATGATTATAACCGTGTACCGCGCACCACCACGAACTCATGCCGTCCACCAAGCGCCTACCGTCGGCGAGGTGTAGGTACACCCCTTCGCAGCGCTCGACAAAGTAAGCGGGTAAGGGCTGCGTCATCGACGTATAGGGATGCCAAATGTGCTGCTGGTCAAAAGCGGTGAGGGTACGGAGGTCCTGTGCTGCTACCGTCATGAGGAATGGTTGATAGTTTGGGGAATTAAACAGTTGTCTACTGTTCTAGTTCTTTGCGTAAAGCGCGGTCCACGTTAGCCGCAGCGGGATAAAATACGAGTGTAATCCGCCGATTTTCGGCTCTTCCTTCCTCCGTTTCGTTGCCCATTAGCGGCGCAAATGCCCCCTTGCTCGCCGCCAAAATACGGTTGGTACTGACGTTGGCTTCATCAATTAAGTAACTAGTAACGCGGACCGCCCGTAGCGCAGCGTACTGCCAATTGTCCAAACCGTCGCGGGGAACGGGGCGGTTGTCCGTATGGCCGACGACGTGGACTTCCAATTCGGGATACCGCAGGAAAACCTCGGCGATGCTGTCCAGTAAGGCTTCACCTTCAGCGCCTAGACGGCTGGTACTATTTTTTCGAAATAGCGCATCTTCCTGCAAGTGTAAATAGAGCTGACCACTGCGTTGGCGGAAAGTTGAGTTGGCCTCCGCTGCTTCGGGAAGTTCGGCGCGTAAGTCCTTTTCGAGCGCCGTCAGGCGGTCCGTTTGGCGCTGAAGAATTTGCCGAATATTCGTTAATCGTTGTTCTAATTCCGCGATAGCAGCTTCGCGTTCCCGGACCTGCGCATTGAGGTCTTGCTGCGTCGAAGATGCGTTGCTGGTCAGGCGGTCAATCTCCAATTGCAGCACGTCCAGCCGGTCCTGGAGTTTGTCCTGGGTGGTCAATAAAGCCGCGTTTGCCCCCCGCTCGTAGGATAGGGCTTGGCGCAAGGTATCCTTTTGCAGTATCAACAGATCGACTACTTGTACGAGGGAGTCCTGCTGCGTCGCTTGCTGCGTTTGGTAAGCTAAAAATTGCTGCTTGGACACACAGCTATTCAAGAGCAGTCCAAA
>JBCDIR010000625.1:0-2809 GCA_038748735.1 Bacteroidota bacterium
AAAGAATTGAGTGCGCAGATTCGACCGTATTTACCGTCTTTTCACCAGTATGTGAAACTGATCGTACGCTTCGACGTCATCCAGAGTAAGGCGCGTTTGGCCATTAAGTTGCACGCCGTTCTACCCCGTACTAAAGACCAGCCCAACCTGTCGATTTTGCAGGGGCGGCACCCTTTGCTGTTCCTGAAAAACAAAGCACTTGACCGCAAGACTGTACCCTTTGATTTGGCCCTGTTGGGTAATAACCGTATCCTGATGTTGTCGGGACCGAACGCGGGGGGCAAGTCCATCACGATGAAGTCGGTAGGGCTGTTGCAACTCATGTTTCAGAGCGGTCTGTTGATCCCGGTCGATGCCCAGACGGAAATGGGCGTTTTCAACCGTATTTTTGCGGACATTGGGGACCAACAGTCCCTGGAGAATGACCTGTCCACGTATAGTTCTCGCCTGGAAAATGCCCGTAATTTTTTGGCGAAAGCCGACGCCAAAAGTCTCGTACTGATTGACGAGTTTGGTTCGGGGACGGACCCGAAAATTGGTGGCGCCATTGCCGAGTCGGTGCTCTTTGAACTGAATCGAGCTAAGGTTTTCGGCGTTATCACGACACACTATAGTAACTTAAAGGTGTTTGCGTTCAAAACCAAAGGCTTAGTCAACGGTTCCATGCACTTTGATAAGGACAACTTAGCGCCGAGTTACGAGTTGCAGGTGGGGCGTCCGGGTAGTTCGTACGCTTTTGAGATTGCGAGCAAAAGCGGCTTGCCCGCCCGCGTTTTGAAGTACGCCAAGAAGCGTATTGGCGGCAACGAACGCGCCGTTGACGATCTCCTCGTTGACCTTCAACGCGAAAAGAAAGATGTAGATGATATGCTGCGGCAGTTGGTCGAAAAACAAAATATGCTCGACCGCCTGACCAAGACGTATAACGAACTGCATAAAGACCTCGAATACCGCCGCAAAAAGCACAAGCTAGAGCGCAAGGAACAAGATCTACAACGCACGGCGCAAGAAAACCGTCAACTAGAGAAGGTCATCCGCGAGCTACGCGAAGAAAAGAACCTGGAAAAGGCCAAGAAAGTCGCCCTAGAAATTCGCTACCAGCGCCAGGAGTTGGACGAGCAGGTAGGTGATCTGCGCGAAGAAATCTACCATCCCGAAGTCACCATTCCCGATGACCGCCCCATCGAAGTGGGGGATTTTGTCAAAATGAAATCCGGCGGTGCCACGGGTGAAGTCGAGTCCATCGACCGCAAACAGGCCATCGTCATTATGGGAGGTATGCGCATGACCATCAAACTGCGCGATTTGGAGTTGGCCAATACGCCACTGGATATCCGCTCCACCAAAAGCGTCCATTCCGATATTGACTACGCCGCCCGCTTTGACAGCAAGCTGGATATTCGGGGCATGCGCTTCGCCGAGGCGGTAAAAGTGGTCGAAGAGTTTGTCGATGCCGCCATCCTAGCGGACGCTAACAATTTGCGCATCGTACACGGTAAGGGCAACGGCTCGTTGCGCAAAGCCGTCCGCCAAAAATTGCGGGAGTATAACGTCAGTATCAGCATTAGTCACCCCCCCGCCGAGGCTGGCGGAGACGGCGTCACCTTGGTAGCTTTATCTTAGCACCCGCTAGCGAGGGTTTGCAACCCCAGCGCCGTACCGGAACCGTCCTACTTTGTACGTACTAGCACTTCTCGAAGAAGTACTACGCGTCCCCAGGTGCCTCCCGACACCCCTGACCAAGCCCTCTGTACACCTCCAACTTTCAAAAAAATCCACCCAGCCTGTAACAAACTCCCCCTCCCCTTCGTCGTCTAGGTGAAAGCAACCCGAAGCATGTCCTGGATGGAATTTAAGCAACACATATGGCCCCTCAAAGATCGCCTGTACCGACTGGCGCTGCGCTTGGTCAACGACCGCGCCGAGGCGGAGGACGTCGTTCAAGAAGTAATGATCAAACTGTGGCGACAGGGGACGGACCTGGCCGTCATACGCAACTTGGAAGCCTGGTGTTTGAAACTCACCAAAAACCAAGCCTTAGATAAACTCAAAGGCGGTTATCGTAAGCGGAAGACTAACCTGACGCTGGTGAGTGACCACCAGAGTCCGAGCCCGAATCCTGCGCAGCAGGCGGAAACGAGCGATACGCTTTCTCACGTACACGCCCTCCTACAACAACTCCCCGAGCAACACCGCGCGACTTTGCAACTGCGCGATATCGAAGGTCTGAGCTACCAAGAAATCAGTGAGGCACTGGATATGACATTGCCCCAGGTGAAAACAAATCTATTTCGCGCCCGCAAAGCACTCCGAGAACAACTACTACGCTATGAAAAATAAAAAACAGATCAAAGCGCTACTGGAACGCTACTTCGCTGGTGAAACGACGCTGGCCGAGGAGCAAACACTCCGCCAGTATTTCACCACGGAAGAGGTGCCGCCAGAATGGTCCGCTTACCGAGACTTATTTGGGTATTTCGCAGCGGCAGAAACCGAAAAAAGTACGCGGGACTACGCATCCGTCATCCGTCAGCTGCGTCCGCGACGGCGCTGGCTTAGTTATGCGGCGGCGGTACTGCTTTTGCTGGCCGCAACCACCGGCATTTATCTGCGCTTAGCTCCCGAAGAGCAAGCCGTTGCCCAAACCATCAACTGGGAACAGTACGAACCTGCGGACGAAAGGGCGGCGGCGCAGTTACTGAATGGTGCTCTGAAGCGGACCGCTAATACTTTGCAAGATGGCTTCGATTTTACCGCCCGGGAAGTGCGGGTAGTAGAGTCGATCGGAAAACCATTAAAAAAAACCAAA
>JBCDIR010000626.1:0-2807 GCA_038748735.1 Bacteroidota bacterium
GGCCTGCACCCGGCGGGCGTGACAGCGGTCGCCTTCGCCGACGGCGGCGAGCTGGTCGTTTCGGCGGGCGGGCCGCCCCCACCCAACGATCCCCGTCCACCCGCGCAGAGGAGTCTGTTGAACATTTTACGCTGGTCCGCTAATACTAATGGAAAAGCATTTTTGGCCCCCGGGCATACGATGGTTAAAATTCAGCAGAAAGATAGGCTTTCTTCGGCACTCTACCCACCGCTAGACCGCCATTTTAAGGCATGGAGATCCGTAATAGCTCTTTCCTTGCGGCGGACCCATATGGCTAGCGCCCGGAACCCACCGTTCCAGTTACCTATTAGACTTGTTCTGTAAGCCCTCAAATGGCTGCCAGTAGCAAAATTTTATCCTGCACTTCGTTGAAAAGCCCCACGCCGCGCTTAGCTTGCGTGGCGCGGTCGCTGATACTAGGGTATCGCCTACGTTTTTCGCCTTATTCAGAATAAAACCTGCCTGCCGACGCAGTCAGGCAGGTTTGCTTCACTTTCGCTCATTCAGGACCAGCAGAACAAGTCTATTCACCCCCCAATCGTTGCCATCGACTCCTGCACCGGCAGACCAAAGCTGCGTCGCTGCTCCGCCTCCCAGCCGTCTTTAGCGCGGTGCCCCAGGGCCGAACGGAAGGCGTCGGCCACTTGTGCATCGGTCGCGCCCGCGCGCAGGAGATCACGGATGTTGAGCACGCCGTCGTCGTATAGGCAGGTTTTGAGGGTGCCCTTGGGGGTCATGCGGATACGATTACAGCTGCCACAAAAGGTACGGCTGTACGCAGCAATAATCCCAACGGTACCCCGAAAACCGGGTACGCGGTAGCTGGCCGCCGTAGCGTGGGGCAGATCGGGTATTTTTTCAAGGGTCGGAAAATGCTGGCGCAAATACGTGAGGATGCGTCGGTGGTCCCAGGTCAGGACGGAGTAGTGACTGCCCGCGCCGTTGAAGGGCATCTCCTCAATGAAACGGACGCCGACGGGGTGCTCGCGCGTCAGTTCCACCAACGGAATAATATCGTTGATGTTTTGCCCCTCCATGACTACAGCGTTGATCTTGGTCGGAATGCCGTGTACTTGCAGTGCCTCGAAAGTAGCCCAGACGTTAGGAAACTGATCGCGGCGGGTGATTTGGCGAAAGCGCTCCCGGTCCAATGTATCTAAGCTTAAATTCACGGAGTAAATACCCAACGCTCGGAGTTCGGGCACCAAGGAGGCGGTGACGGTACCGTTAGTCGTAAGATTAATCTGCTCCAGGCCTAGTTGGCTGATGGCCCGGAGGAACGCCATCATGTCACGTCGCACGAAAGGTTCGCCACCGGTGATGCGCAGCTTGGTGATGCCCAAATTATGGAGGATGCGCACCAGCCGCAGCATTTCCTCGTAGGTTAGCAATTCCTGCCTGGGCAAATAGTCAATGCCTTCGGCGGGCATGCAGTAGAAACAACGCAAGTTACAGCGATCCGTAACGGCCAAGCGCAAATAATTGACCAGTCGCCCGTGGTTGTCGTATAGCATATGGAGCGTTTTTTACGCCATTTTACGCTTTAGTAAGCGTAGTCAGGGCAAACGATTTTTCTGCCTGCCAGAGATTTGGCGAGCAGACAAATTGGTCTTTTTTGGAGTACTACTTTTACTTCCGCCTTAGCCAGCCGAGGTAAATTTTACTACCTATTCCGCTTTCTCCAGCGATATTTCTATCCACTTGGAGGTCGGCGTCTTGCTACCGTCCGCGTAGGAGTTGATCGGAACCAGCACATTAGTTTCGGGAAAGTACGTCACCACACAAGAGCGGGGCAAATCGAATGGTAGCACTAGGAAGGAGCGCGCGGTCCGCTTTTCGTTCTGATAGTGACTGTGTAGGTGTACCACGTCCCGTACTTTCAGTCCGGCTGCGGCCATGTCTTGCTCGTTCATCAGTACCACCCGGCGCTCGTTATAGACGCCCCGGTAGCGGTCGTTCAAGCCGTAAATAGTCGTATTGTATTGGTCGTGGCTGCGCACGGTTATCATCACGTAGTGACCCTCGGCGATACTCAGGTCGGGAGTGGGGTTGACGCTGAAATTAGCCTTGCCGTTCGCCGTGTTGAATTTTTGTTCTCTGGCGCCGTTCGGTAAATAGAAGCCCCCCGGTTCGCGCACGCGCTCGTTGTAATTGTCGAAGCCAGGGACCGTTTTTTCGATGCCGTCGCGGATGTGGTCGTAGTTAGCGGCCATCTTTGCCCAGTCGATCTTAGTACGCTCGCTCAGGGTAGCTTGCGCCAAGCCCGCTACGATGGCTGGTTCGCTCAGGAGTCGATCCGAGGGGGGCGTCAGGACGCCCTGCGAACTGTGGACCACGCCCATGGAGTTTTCTACAGTCACAAATTGCTCGCCTGCGGTCTGGAAATCTCGGTCCGTACGCCCCAGGCAGGGCAAGATCAGCGCTTCCTTACCGTGAATGAGGTGACTGCGGTTCAATTTGGTGGAGACGTGTACGGTCAGTGCGCAGTTTTGCAAGGCCTGTGCGGTATACTCCGTATCCGGCGTGGCGGAGAGGAAATTGCCACCCATAGCGAAAAAGACCTTGGCTTTTTGCTCGTACATCGCTTTGATGGCATCCACTACGGCGTAACCGTGGTGACGGGGCGGCTCAAAACCGTAGGTGTCTCGTAGGCGGTCGAGGAAAGCATCTTTGGGGGCTTCCCAAATACCGACGGTGCGGTCCCCCTGTACGTTGCTGTGGCCGCGTACGGGGCAGGTACCCGCGCCGGGCTTACCGATGCTGCCCTTAAGCAACAGCAGATTGAC
>JBCDIR010000627.1:0-2801 GCA_038748735.1 Bacteroidota bacterium
AGCTGGTAGTGACTCGTCCGGGCGTAGTAGTGCTAACCATCCGAGTGGTTGAATGACGTGTTCTTTCTCTACCAAGCGGCGCGACTTCGGAAAGCGGCTAATCTTGGGTACGTATCGCCCTTTTTGTCCGGGGGCTTTTCCCAGTTCGTACTTTGCCATAATGCGTTCAAAAAGTTGACGATGAGCATCATCCTTTTGTAGGAAATAGAGCAATACAGTAGTCGCGTTAAAACCGGCGGCGTAACCCAGGTGGAACTGTGGGCCAGCATGACCGGCGATAGGTTGAGAACCACTCTGAATGCGGGGACCGAAATTTTCGGGGTCCTGTTGACTAGCGTAATCGTCCAACCAAGCTTGCTGACGTTGCCACTGGGCTTGGCTAAAACGGGCCACTGCCGCTTGGCAATGTGCCAAGATAGCATCCTGGAGAGCTGGTGCGTCTTGCGTTTTTAATTGCTCGTCCGAAAGGTCGAAAAGACGTTTCAACCTGGTCGTTAAGGCGTGGTAATAAGTATTGCCTCGTACCTCAATTTTTCCTTTGTCTAACCGCTGCAGTAATTGCACCAGCACCGCAGTATCAAACTGAACGGTGGTCCGTAACTCACAACCAGTCGGAATCATCTCGGCGTAGGAAGCCTGGGGTTGACGAGCAGCGAGTAGCCGCCCCGTAGGACGCCGCTGTCGCTGTTCTTTCTCTACTAGGTAAAGGTTGATTTTACCCACTTCTAGCGCAGGTGCCGCAGTCGCGTAGGCATCACTGACGGATAGCCATTTGAGGAGGTCCATTTGCGCTTCTTGTGGTCGAATTTTGCCGCGCTCCTCTTGTGGGCAGAAAAATACCTCCGCTTCGAGCGGGCTAGCAAAATATTCCTTGCGGGTACGTGAATTGGTGAGCTGTCGGTGGATGAGTGGTTCCAGTTTAGCGATGTCACCGTGGCGCTGTAAATAATCGTACAAGAGTGCCGTACGAATCGAACCTTTTATGCTGCTACCGGGCAGATAGGCTTGCCCCCCGGTGCGGATAGCTTCTCGTACGTCGCCCAGTTTCGGTCCTTGGCGGTTACGGTGCTGGTTTTGATCGTCGAGGAGGACCATTTGACCTCCCTGTGGTCGTTGTTGAAGGGCCTGCAACAGCTCTCGTTGCTTTCCCCGGTTTTGAAAATACGTTAAAGCGTTAGTTTTGTTGTTGAGGTCACTTTGAGCGCGATTGTCCCGTAGATTGCGCATGGCGGACATTTGCTCACCGATCCAGCTCGCAAAGTCACGGGTACCTCCGTCGATATGTTCTTGGACCAGCTCGTATAGTTCTTCCTGGCGAATACGGTAGAACGTATTACCGTGGACGATGTAATCCAGGGGGGAGAGTGTCTCACCCGTACCGATATGTAGCGGACTGAGCGTATACATCCGCCAGACTTGTGGAGTGATTAGCTTCATATCAACTCAGTTTGATATTCAGTAAAAAGGCGTGTCCGTAGCGATAAATATCGTGACCCAAACGGGAGTGTTTCCCCGCTAGCCAGTTGGTGCCCGGGTGATGATTGGAATTTACTTTCGGGAAGATAGATCCTTCGGAAAATAGGAGTTTCTCGTCTTGTAAGACACTGCTAGACTGCACGTTACGACCCTGGCGGGTTTCTAGTTTATACTGCCAGAATCGCGGGTCCGTTTGCCCGTCAAAATCTTGTAATTCTACTGCGTTTTTAGGGCAGTATAACGCCAAATTAAGCCGTGCATTAGCCTCGTTATCCGTCAACTTAGGGAGAGAGAACTGCCCCTCTAGTTGATGCGCATCCGGGTGAATATCTACCTGGAAGCTGCCTTTGCCGATGCTACTGTCGCCCCCGAAACCCGTGGTGTCTAGTAAGCGGAGGGCAGCTTCGGCGCGCGGCGTATCACCGGAAAGGAGAAAGTACAGCCCGTGTTTTTTAACTGCCGCTACGCCTCCAAAATCATAGTAGTTTTCGTTCATGTGAAACAACTGACCATTGTCGTTTTCGGTAAAAGTACCCAAGCGACGCCGATCAATTTGGTTGTGGGTGACGGCCTGAGTACGCAAGGCGACCCCCTCCTGCCAGGCGGCTAAGGCGGGTTCGTTACCACTGCCGTAGGAATAGTCAAACTGCTCCCAACTCAGAAAACCTTTTTTGCGTTTATCGGTCTGCTTACGTCGTCGAAAAGCCGCTTTAATGGCCCGTGGCGATCCAGTACTGGGTTCGTCCTTGAGCGGTGGCTGGTCCAGCGGGTTAGGTAAAAAATGGGTACGTTTACCATCTGCCGTCTCCACCCATGGATAGGCGGAAGACAGGTAAAAATTACCCGCCACTGTATCGCTGGTATAGCTCTCGAAAAAAGTAGCAAAATCAAAGTTGTCACCCTCCAATTTACGCAAGGTCCAGCAGAGCATCCCCCAGAGGGTATCCGAGCGAAGTTTGGAACGAAACGAACCGTTGCCGCGTGCTTCTAAGTAGACAATCTTAGCCATTAGTGGTTGCGTTGACGGGGAAATGATAGGCTTTCGTGAATCCACCCAGCAGTTGGAGGGATTGCTCGTCTAACGCCTTGCGGCTAGCTAGGAAACGTTCTCCACCCGTTTGGTAGTCCTCCCGGAGCAGCCAGATTGGTTCGGCTAAGTGGAAGCGTACGCGTCCGTAACCACGGGTACCTGCTTTGCCCAGAGCGTTGTTTTCCAGTAGGCGCATGGCCATCAGGATATTGCTCACGTCATCGTTGACCGTTTGGCGTTGCTCGTCCGTCAGTTCGTCGTCACCGTAGGCCGTGTAGATGATTTCAAAATCAAA
>JBCDIR010000628.1:0-2800 GCA_038748735.1 Bacteroidota bacterium
GGTTTATGAAAATGAATCTGTTGGTTTATCGTTCGCCGCAAAAAGTCGCTAACGAACCTTATTAAAACAAAACTCGAAATAAAATTGATTTACTCGAGCCACGATATAGCTACAAAGCAATTCGTTTGGACGAAATTATTTCCCCAAAATAAATCATTTTGAGTATACCTTCGCCAAAGATATACAATAAAGCGAAACTGATGGGTATGAATGACCGAGTTTGCGCACTAACAAATAGAAGTCTCCCCTTCAACTAACTACTGGTAAATTGTATGACAAAACTAGTATTACACTTGGGAAGCAATCTGGGTGCCCGTAATCGTTACTTGCGCCAAGCCCGTACCGCCATCACCGAACGCGTAGGGCCAGTAATCGCTCACTCCCCTATTTACGAAACCAGTGCCTGGGGTTTGGAAGATCAGCGTGATTTTCTGAACATCGCCTTATTAGTCGAAACGGAAAGGACACCCCACGAGGTACTCACCATTTGTCAATCCATTGAGAAGGACTTAGGACGCGAACGCATTGTTAAATGGGGTAGCCGTACCGTAGACATAGACCTCATCTTTTACGGTGACCTCGTGCTGAAAACTCCTAATTTGATCCTTCCCCACCCACTTTTTGCGGAACGTCGCTTCGTGCTGGCACCCTTAGCTGACGTAGTCCCGCAGTGGCAAGACCCGCGTAGTGGGCGGTCCGTTCAAGTGTTATTGATGGCATGTAAAGGTACGGGTTGGGTCAAACGGGTAGTTTAAATTACCACGCATTGGCTAAGTATTGGAGCATGTAAGCCGCTTTTTGCCGCTCTACTTGCAACTTTAAGCGTTTGAGACGCGCACTGAGCAGCTTTTGCAAACGGGAGTTGAGCAAGAAAACGGAGCTTTCGCCCAACTCAAACTTGGTGCGTTCCGCTTCTAGCAATCTAGCGTAGTTTTCTACCAATTGATCGGCAGCAAAACTTTGTTGGGAGCGCAATTCCCAGGTTTGCCAGTAAGCATCGAGCTTGGTTTGTAGATCTTGCTGTTTTTGCTGGCGTTTCCAGTCGTTTTGGGCAATTTTAATGTCCGTCAGCGCTACGCCGGAGCGGGCTTTGCGCAAAAATAACGGCTGCTCAAATCGAATACCAAATTTGTAGTTATCTGCTACCAAGTTACTGATTTCGCCCCCTTGCTCGGGCGTAAAGTCGAGTCGATTAGCCAGTAGATTGTAATCAAGGGTTAGTTGTGGTTTGAACTGCTCCACCTTCCAGCGGCGCTCTTCCGCGAGTTGCTGGGCCTTGAAATCGTAGCCACGTAAGGCTGGATGTTGCAACAATAGCTGTTCCAAATCGGCGTAAGCAGGTAAATCACCGAACTGACGCGGATTTTGGGGAGACCAAACGGGATTCCACGTGCGCGTGGGGGCTTCGTCTTCCCAAAGTAACGCTTGCAGATTCGCCTGGGATTGGGCTAAAGCCACGGTAGCATCCTGCAATTCCAACGACCAGGATTGCACCTGTAAAAACGCTTCTAAAGTATCAATCGCAGGATTATCACCTGCCACAAAGGCAGCGACGATGCCGCTCATCCGCTCTTCGCTGTAGCGCAAGGCTTCGATGGCAATATCCTGTGCGTAATGGGCGTAGGCCCAGTTCCAGTAGGCCGAAAGCGCACTGGCGTACAGTTCGTTCTCCAGGTCCCGGGCCAACGCCAGGTAGAGGTCTTGCCCGATACGAGCCTGACGAAAATCTGCCCGCGCCTCGTCAGTGAAAAGACCGCGTAATAAAGGGATACTAAAACCCAGTATCGCTTGACCCGCCGGGGGGATATTCCGCTCTGGATTGATGTACAAACCACTGGGGTCGGTCCAGTCGTAGCCCGCTTTGAATTCGATACCCGCCAAACGGGTCGGGATTTTAAGCCCTCCTTCGCCAATTTCGTAGTATTCTTTACCCCCGAAAGTTTTCTGATCGTGTTGCGCATAAAACTTAGGGTCAAAAGCAGCACGGGCCTGGAGCAGTTCTTGCTGCCCCATCTCACGCAACAGGGCGGCCTGACGCGCCAAGGGGTGCTGCCGACGTACTTGTTGCCAGAAATCTTCCGCTCCTAACGCATCCTGTGCTTGCACCGTAGTGCCGAGCAGTAGCAATAGCAGCGTATATATAAACGGATTAAACTTCATCTACTTCACCGACTTTAAAGGCGCTTTCGTTTTAATTTCTTCTTCTTTTTTTTGGTCTCTTCACCCTCCTCCTGATAATAATCCGGTGGGAAGCCGTTGAGCTGCCGCCACAGTTCGTACCACACTTGTACGTGACCGAGTAGTGCTATCCCTTGCGCGCCCGAACCCGGCCGCAGGGCCATCGGCCATTCCCGATCACCGGGGTCCGGCGCTACTAAGATGCGGTAACGACCATTTTTGTCAATATTGTTATCAATAGCAACGACCGTACCGCGGTACGTTCCTACGGACAAATCGGGCCAACCAGAAAAGACGATCGCGGGCCAGCCGTCAAAAATAAAACCGACTCTTTCCCCCATCTGGATCAATGGTAAGTCCATCGGACGCACGTGCATAGACACAGCCAATTCAAAGTTAGCGGGCATGATGGAAACGATGGCATCACCCGCTTTGATGGTCTCGCCAATCCCCACTTTTTCCGCCTGAGTGATGTAACAATCCTGGGGCGCAACGATGTAGTAGAACTGCTGTCGCAATTGGTAGCTTTCTACCTGAATTTTCATCTTATTCAACTCCCCCTCCGCGTTAAAGCGGTCAGAAAGCGTACTGTAACGATCCGAACGGGCCTTGGCAATTTTAC
>JBCDIR010000629.1:0-2796 GCA_038748735.1 Bacteroidota bacterium
AACCAAATAACGGTGCTATATTAGCTTCTGGTGGTCCGTATACCGCTGCTGATGCGAACACGACGGTCATTGAAAGTGTCTGTTTGGACGATGATTGTTATGACTTTGTGATCCGCGACGCGGGACTCGACGGCATCAGCGCTGGCGGCGGTAGTTATACCGTTACAACTAGCGGTACGGTCATCGCCTCAGGGGGAGACTTCGGCGCTCGGGAAGTGACCAACTTCTGCCTAGACGGAACGCCTACGGCGGCTGCCCTAGCGGGTACGGCGGGTTCGCGCGATGCACTAGAAGTCACCAACTTCGGCTCGGCCAACTTGGACGTCAGCTGCTTGATGATCGAACGGGTCTTCGCAGCGGGTTCTGAAACTTTCGCTTTACCAACCGGAACTACCCTAGCTCCCGGCGGCGTATTGACTATTCACTTTGGTAATGGTCACGACGACCCAGCTAATAACGTATTCTACGTTCCCGGTACGTCGGACTTACCCATCAATGAACCAACGGCCTATATATTAAGTCTATCGCGCTCCATTTTGGATATAGCGGTAATGAACGGCTTTGATATAACGCCGGTGCTGATTCCGCTCAATTTTGACCTGAGAGGACTCGCCGTAGCCGATTATTGGTCTGGAAACATCAGCCCCTTATACGGTGGAAGTATCGTGAGAACGACTGTTTGGGACACCAACACCGCTGACGACTTCGTACCCGGCGAGGCTTGTATTCCTACCACGATTGGCGTACTCAACCCCATGTTGCCTCAGCCAACGCCCAACGGTGGGGCCACGGCTATTCAGGCGCAGCCTACTACGCGTATTGAGTGTACTCCATTTACCATCACGGTAACCGATGACGAAGCGGCTGTCTGTGGACTCTATTCTGACTATACGGATTATACGGGGTCTGCGACTATTAACGCAGGGGAATGTGTCGAAACGGTAATTACCGTAACGGATGCGTTCAATATCTCCGATTTGAACCTTGGCATCGTCGGCAGCGCGGGTGATTTGGGTAACCTAACGGTAACGCTCATTAGTCCCGAGGGGACGGCCATCGAGTTGATCGACGCGATTTGTGCTGGAACGGATGGTGTAAACTTTGTACTAGACGGCGACTTCGGTTCGCCCGTCAACTTAGTTTGTGCAATGCTCGCGTCCGGTAACCCGTTCATGCCAGTAGGTGATATCGAAGGCTTCAACGGGGAAGCGGTACAAGGCGACTGGATTGTACAAGTAGGCCATAACAATATCGAAGATGCACAATCAGCTACCTTCGACTACACCCTCTCCATTAGCGCCCGCGATCCTTACGATCAGGGCGATGAAACACTTAATAACGATCCCGGCCTGTGTGGTGCGGAGTTTACGTGGAATCATCCTATTTTATTCGATAATTGCCCCGGTGGTAGTGTTTTACTCGAAATCATCTTCGAAGAAGACGAAATCCAACAGACCACTCCGCTACCGATTTTCCCCGTTAATACGCAAATCACTTACTTCTTTGAGGTAGGAACCACGGAAGTACGCTATACCTTGACGGACGCAGCGGGTAACGAATCAGTCTGTAGCTTTGAGGTAGAAGTACTTGATATTGAATTCCCAACGCTCACCTGCCCACCAGATATGGTGATCCAGCTAGCGGGTGGCGAATGTACGTACAACGCGTACCCGACGGTACCCGTAACGGCGGACGATAACTGTCCTGGCTTCACCTTTAGTGCCTTCCCTCCGGGAACGCCAGTGCCGATTGGTGACACGATCATCACCTTGACGGTAACGGACGCTTCGGGTAATGCGACGGACTGTACCTACGATTTGAGTATCCTCGAATTTGTACCCGTTGGTCCTCCGGCTTGTATCACGAATCAGAATGTGACGCTGGGAGAAGACTGTGAAGCAGAGATCACCGCGGATATGGTGCTCTCCGGTGACGACTACCGTTGCTACGATAACTATGTCGTGAATTTGTTCGAGCAATTACCTAACGGAGAAGCGGGGGATTCAATTATCACTTCGCCCTTGGTCGGTATTGAATACGTAGGGCAAGAAATTATCGCGGAAGTCTGCGACCCAGCTACGGGGCTGTGTTGCTGGGGCTACGTACTCATCGAGTTCAAAGACGCCCCCGAATTCATCTGTCCGGCGGACACGACGGTAGTTTGTACGGCTAGTACGCTGCCAAGTGCTACGGGCAGGCCCATCGTGACTTCCTGTGTGCCGGGCGGTGCAGACATTGACTTCGACGACGTAGTAACCGACAATGGTATGTGTGGCGATCCACGTATGGTGATCGAACGGACGTGGACGGTAACCGACGGCGAGGGTAATTCTAGTGATTGTGTACAAACCATCACCATTGCGGCCTTCGACCTAGATCAAGTGATTTTCCCACGCGATTGGGACGGCATAGATACCACCGTAATCGACTGTGCGGCGGCGCTGGCCGATCCTTCGGTCCTGAGTACCGATAGCCTGGGCGTGCCGACCATTGACGGTACTACACCAATTGACGTGTTGAGCTTCTGTTCGGCTGCGCTAAATATGACGGAAGAACGCTTCGATATTTGTGAAAACAGTTACATCATCTTCCGTACATGGCGAGTCATCAACCAGTGTGATGAGAATCCGCTCCTGGATGCAATAACGCACGTACAAACCATCCGCGTGGAAGATGCCGACGGACCGGACATCATCTGTCCGGCGGATGAGACGATCAGCACGGCACCGAACGACTGCCGCGCTAACTATACCGTACCTGATTTGATGGTAGTGGATGCTTGTTCCGACGTGATCT
>JBCDIR010000630.1:0-2789 GCA_038748735.1 Bacteroidota bacterium
AAGTAGACAAGCTGTCTTTGAATAAGAAAAGGCTGGTGTGTTTTAAAATGTATATGATCGTGAACCACTGACAATCGACTAAAGATCAAGTTCTTCACACCAAAGGAAACAAATAATTTTATTTAAAAATAAATTCAAATAAACTTGTTTCTTAATTTTTAACCTCCTATCTTTGTAAGGTCTCGATAAGAATGGACTGATTCTTCATCGTTTCTCGGTGTTAACTTCCTCCACTTAGTCAGTGGTTATAATTCTTAGTTCAGTTTTTATGGCATTAAAAGTTTGGATGTCTGTACGAGTACAGACGTGATGAGGTATTGCTCGTAATCTCGGTTTGCCGAGGAGGAGCGAACGGAGCCAAGGAAGGGTGGGCCCCGCCATGCGGGCCGTGGTTCAAGCCAAACTAATTAATCAATTCTACCGAACGTTTTGTTAGCGCTGCATTTCACGCTTAAAGTAAGCAGTTGGACCAAAAAGATTATGCGCAAACTCAAACTCCAAGAACTCAACCGTCCCGACCTAGCCACCTTCCAGGCGCAGCCAAAGACCCCCATTGTACTTGTTTTGGACAACGTCCGCTCTGCCCTCAACGTCGGTTCCGCTTTTCGGACGGCGGACGCTTTCGCACTGGCCCACGTCCATCTCTGCGGCATTACGGCCCAGCCTCCTCACCGCGAAATTCTAAAAACGGCCCTCGGCGCTACTGATTCCGTTACGTGGACGTACCACGAGACGACCTTAGCAGCCGTTGCGCAATTGCGAGCGGAAGGCTACCATATTTTAGCCGTCGAACAAGCAGCAGCTAGTACTAGCCTAGAACAATTTATCCTCCCCTCCTCCCCCATTGCCCTCATTTTTGGCAACGAAGTACAGGGAGTTGACCAAGCGGTAATGGACGTGGTAGACGGCGCGCTGGAAATACCGCAGTACGGCACCAAACACTCGCTGAACGTATCCGTTTCCCTCGGTATTTGTGTGTGGGAATTGTTTCGGCAGCTGGGTCAATTTTAATGACTCAAAATCCGCACTTATGCAGTGGTATATCCTATTGGCTGGTTTATTGTTGGGTAGTGTGCTGCACGCTCAGCAACCTAATCCACCTCCTCCTCCACCTCCTCCTCCGTCGCCGCCTCACCCCAGCGTGGATGAACCCGTCCACTTCGTTGAGCGGATGCCTCGCTTTCCGGGCTGCGAGGACAAAGGAACAGAAGCAGCCAAAAAAGCCTGCTCACAGCAGCAACTGATGAAGTTTGTTTACGATAATCTAGTTTACCCTGATTCGGCCAAACAAGCGGGAATAGAAGGAGTTGTGGTCGTACAATACATTGTTGAAAGAGATGATAGTGTAAGTTCAGAACGTATCGTGAAAGGCCTGGGCTACGGCTGCGATGAAGCGGCGCTCGATGTTATTCGTAGCATGCGAGCCAAAGGGATAAAATACACTCCAGGCACCAGTCGCGGTCGAGCAGTACGCGTATTACTTAGCCTACCCATCCACTTTGAGCTAACACCGGATAAGTTTTAACTACTCAAAATCCGCACTTATGAAATGGCATATCCTACTAATCGGTTTATTATTGGGCGGTGTGCTGCACGCGCAACAACCCAATCAGCAACTGAGTCCGCCGCCGCCGCCACCACCGCCGACGCCGCGCGTAGAAGAACCCGTCCGCGTTGTTGAGCATATGCCCCGTTTTCCGGGCTGTGAGGACAAGGGAACCGAAGCAGCCAAAAAAGCCTGCTCACAGCAGCAACTGATGAAGTTTGTTTACGATAATCTAGTTTACCCTGATTCGGCCAAACAAGCGGGAATAGAAGGAGTTGTAGTCGTGCAATACATCGTCGAGAAAAATGGCAGTGTGAGTTCGGAGCGTATCGTAAAAAGCCTGGGCTACGGCTGCGACGAAGCGGCGCTCAACGTCATTCGTAGTATGCGAGCCAAAGGAATAAAATACTATCCGGGTCCTAGCAGAGGTCGGCCCGTACGCGTAACATTTAATCTACCCGTTCGCTTTGAGCTTACACCGGAAGAAGAGTGATCACCGAATAACCAATAATTCTTCCCCTGGTATCTGCTGCATACCCGCCGGGTGCGGTTGTCCGATCAAGGTCCGAATAGCTGCAAAATGCGCCGGCTGGCGGACAAAATCTAGCTGTTCGACGTCCAGGATGAGAATTGGGATGTCCGTAACCGTGCGGAAGTAGTCGAAATACGCGTTTTGTATTTGTAGCAGGTAAGCGGGGTCCATTTGCTGCTCGTAACTGCGGCCACGTTTGCGGATATTGGCTTGTAAGCCTTCAATGGATTGATGGAGGTACAGTACTAAATCGGGGCGCGGAAAGTTGGTTTTTAGAATGTGAAATAAGCGCTGAAACAGACGAAACTCATCCTCTTTAAGATTATTGCGGGCAAAAAGGAGGGTTTTGATAAAAATATAATCAGAAATGATACCCTGCTCAAAGAATTGAGGCTGACTCAATTCCATTTGTAGCTGCTTATGGCGCTCGGTCATAAAAAACAGCTCGACCGGAAAGGCGTACCGCTCGGGATTGTCGTAGAAATTAGCCAAAAAAGGATTGTCCGTAAACTCCTCCAAGATCAGCCGGCGGGACAGCTCTTGCGACAACATCGTCGACAAGGTCGTCTTTCCCGCCCCAATATTCCACTCAATAACTACGAATGGATTGCGCATGCCCACTGGCGTCATAGCAAGTATTTTTGACGGCTGCTAATGTAGTACTTTTGGAACGAACTCAGCTAAGCGATTTTCGTTTTTGGCACGGTTTTG
>JBCDIR010000631.1:0-2788 GCA_038748735.1 Bacteroidota bacterium
CCCGCAGGCTACGGAGGCCAACGAGTACAATCTCATCATTGCCCGTGGATAAACGCATACCATCTTCGCTCAGGTCCTCGGCGTAGAGCTGTTTAAGTTCCACGGAACTCACTACACGTGTTGCCGCTTGGTGTCGATCCAGTGGTGGACAGGCGAGCAGGAAGACGGTAGCAAAGCAAATGACCAGGAAGAAAACACTATTTATGTTAGCAGGCATTGTTATCCTAATCGTTTGCTTTCTACGGGCTGGAATCAGAATTTACGAAATTTTAGAATGAGTATAATCTAAGTGTTGCGCTAGCTGAGGTAGCCACAGTATCTACAATATTATCTCACCCGAAATCCTGAAAAATCCCCTAATTCTGAGGATTCTGCTTCTAGCCCTATTCGATGAGTCACTCCTCCCCACCAAATTCCTCCTCCAGTAACAAATCAATCTGCTGCATGAACACATCGACCTTTTCCGGTTTCGTGCCGTCCACGTAAGCGCGGATGTGGCGGTTGCGGTCAATGAGCAGCAGGTAGCCGCTGTGGTCGAAGCCACCGGGTGCATCCGGGGCGTCTAGCACTGTGCTCATGTAATCGTAGGAGATGGAAAAGATCGAATCCCGGTTTCCCGTCACGAAGCGCCACTGCGGGCTATCTGCTTCGATTCCCTGGGCATATTGCTTGAGGCGGCCTACGGTATCCCGTTTGATGTCCATAGTATGCGACAGTAACTTTACGCGCTCGTCGCCTTTGTACTTCTCCAGGATGCGCAACATCTGCCGCTTTGTGATCGGGCAGATCGTTGGGCAAGACGTAAAGAAAAAGTCAGCGATGTAGACCCCGTCGGCAAAATAGTCGTTCGTCACTACTTGGCTGTCTTGGTCCACAAAGGAGAAATCACGGATACTATTGTAAACGGTTTCGCCCGTTTCCTCGTTCACGTAGTGGTTGCCGTAATAGCCCAGCGGCGGTACGGAGTCACAAGCGAAGACGAGGAACAACAGGGCGACAAAATAGAAAGGAGTTCGTCTATTCATTAGTGTCGTTACCTTTACGTAGTGCAATGAGGGCTTCGCCCGCCTTGATACTACTGTGCGTATCTTCGGCCACTTGGTTGATGAAATCGGTTTGTGCTTTGATGAAGGCCATGATCTCTTCGTGCGTGGCCATGCGCTCACGGAGTTTTTTCTTCTGGTTTTCACCAATGGTTTTCATCCAAACTTGCATACCTTCTTCGGCGGCATTTAGGTCGGCAATGGCTTGCTGAGCGCGGGGGTGAAAGTCGTTGGCTTCGACCATCGCGTCGGCGGCCAATTCCTCCAACTCCTCTACGGTATCGGGAATATCCCGGAGAGTGAGCGGCATCACTTCGTCGTGTGCATCAAACATAGTTTGCCAAGCGGTATCTTGTGCTTCGATCTCGGCTTCGGAAAACTTGCCATCATTCCCGCAAGCAAAAAGAGCAAACGAGACGAAAATCAGCATAAGGGAACGGAACTGCATACAAAAGTTGTTTTTTGGATAACTATCTAGCGTACGATTGCCGGGATGCTGTTGCAGCGGCGATTTTTGGGTCCCTTTTTTAGTGAAGTAATTAGGCGGATCATTAAATCCAGACTAATTGCGAGCTAAAAAAGGGACTGAAAGCAAAAAATCGTACCCTCCTGGCTCACGTTAGTGACCAGGTAAATAATTACGTTTAAATTTGCGACAAAAATAAGGGTCTTTAGGCAGCCTTTACATCTTAAATAGTGTTACCTTCAAAGACCTGACATTCTACTGACGAACCAACGAACCTTATGAGTCCAGAATACTTAAAAAGCCTCGGAAAATTCATTTCGCTCGTATTGCGCCACAAGCCCGAAGTCATCGGCATCAAGCTCGACAGTAACGGCTGGGCCGACGTAGATGCTCTCATTGAGGGTACTATGGATAAAGGACGCGAAATCGACCTCCCGATCCTGGAGGCGATGGTCGCTAGCGACGAAAAGCAACGCTACACCTTCAACGAGGATAAAACCAAAATCCGCGCCAATCAGGGCCATTCCGTCAAGGTAGACCTCGGTCTCGAGCCCGTCAAACCGCCCAAGGTGTTGTACCACGGCACGGTCGACCGCTTCGTAGGTAGTATCATGCTCAAGGGATTGGAACCCCGCCAGCGCAACCACGTACACCTGTCCGAAGATAAGACCACTGCCATTGACGTCGGCGAACGCCGCGGCGATGCGATCCTCTTTAAGGTCTTTTCCGGTGCCATGTACCGCGACGGCTTCCACTTCTACCAATCGGCCAACGGCGTTTGGCTGACGGAACACGTACCGAACAAATACCTCGACATGTTGTAATCGAATTATACCGAACCCGAAATGAATTGAAATTTTCGAGCTGCGGTATACCTCCATTGTAATACCACTCTGTAAAAGCAACTATCACCGAAATATTCTAAAACTATGAAAAAACGAACCTCCAATACGACGCTCGATCAGTCGCCCGACATGTTTCAGCACAAGTGGATGAACCTACTCACGCGTACGCACATCGCGTTTCCGGTCACGATCTTCTTCGCGTACGCCGTCGGACTGCTCTACTTTGCTAATATGCACACGACCTTGTCAGCGGCGAGCATTACCGGCTTATTTCTTGCGGGTACGCTTCTCTTCACCTTTGCCGAGTACAGTGTTCACCGCTGGGGCTACCACCCGCCGGAGGATGCCGGGCCACGCTTCAAAAAGTTTAGCTATACCGTACACGGTATTCACCACGATTACCCCAAGGATAAGCAGCGCTTGGCGCTCCCCCC
>JBCDIR010000632.1:0-2788 GCA_038748735.1 Bacteroidota bacterium
CCGATGCGGCGGGCGTCTACGTACCGCTGTCGGGCGAGGTACTTAGCGGCCTCAATTTGGTCGATGGTTTCGTAACGACCCAGCTGTTGGTAGGTCATTTTTTTGAATTCCGCTCCGCGCGCGCCCGTGCCGCGGTTGTCCACACTCACTACGATGAAACCTTGCTGTGCTAGCATCTGAAACCACCAGTAGTTTTGGCCACCCCAACTGTCCTTGACCGTCTGGCTACCCGGCCCACCGTAGACGTACATCAAAACGGGATAAGCCGAATTGGGGTTGAAATTGGGCGGCTTAATCATGTAGCCGTTCAAGTCGACCTTCTCGCTGGTCTTGAACTGAAAAAACTCTACCGGAGTAGTATTGAAGTTGGCCTGGAGGGTATGCAAACGCGCATTATCCTCAATCACACGAATACGTTTACCGCCCCGGTCCACCACGGTATAAGACGTGGGCTGGTTGGCCGACGAATGCGTTAATACGAAGTAGTCATACGTTTGGCTAAATTCCGCGCTGTTGACCCCCGTTTCCCCCGCTAGTAAACGCGCTTGATCTGCCTTCTTGATGGACTGAGCGTAGACCTCGCGCTGCCACGGGTTGCGCTTGGCGGCTTGGTAGAAGATCGTTGCGTTCGTCTCGTCGAGACCGTAGAATTCGGTCACTTCCCACTCGCCGCTGGTCAATTGCTTAGCAAGGCTACCGTCCGTGTTGTAGAGGTAGACGTGGTTCCAGCCGTCTTCTTCGCTGGTCCAGATGAACTGGTCACTGTCTTGTAGAAAGGTCAAGTTATCGTGAATGTCGATGTAGTAGTCGCTGCTTTCCTGCAAAACCGTACGGCTATCCCCCCGCGTATTCAGCAAGCGAAGTTCCAGTTTGTTTTGGAAACGATTCATGAAGAACACGCACAGTTCGCCCGGTTCGTTGGTCCATTTGATGCGGGGAAAATACTCCCACTCGTCGGAGGTCTCTGCTACTTTGGTCGTTTCGCCACTCGCTAAATCGTAGATGTGGATGGAGACCAGACTGTTGTCTTCGCCTACTTTGGGGTACTTAAACGTAACGTATTCGGGGTACATTTCGTCATTGTAATTGGTCATGGTAAACTCCTTAACCGCTGTTTCGTCGAAGCGATAAAAGGCAATTTGTTGGCCGTCTGGTGACCAAAATAAGCCGTTGTCCTTGCCGAATTCTTCTTCGTACACCCAGTCCGTAGCGCCGTTGATGATCTCGTTGACCTTACCGTCCATCGTGATTTGGGTGACGTTATTGGTGTTCAAATCTTGGAGGTGAAGATTGTTGCCAAACACAAAAGCAACCTGATCGCCCGTGGGACTAACGGCCGCCAGACGCGTCTTGTTACCGCCGTGCATCACCTTGGTTACTGCACCACTTTCGCGTTCGTAGACGTAGAAGTTCGCCTCGAAGGAGTGACGGTAAATACTGGTTTCGTTATTGTGTAAAACAATGCGGGATTCGTTATTTGTCAACTCGTAACCATCCAGATCGGACAACTCAGTTAGTGCAGTGGCGTCGACTACGGTGCGGACCAAATCCCCCGTGCGTAGATCATACTGGTTGACCTTATTCTTTTCCAAACGTGTAAAAGATTGCCCGTCACTGCGGAAATCTAGTCCGTATACGTAGTTGGGATAAAAGGTATAGTCCTGCCAGATGTCTTCGAGGGTAATCGCCCGTTGGGCAAAAGTAGTTGCGCCTACCAAGAGGAAGGTTAGCGCTAGGGTAAATGGCTTACGCATGGATATACTGTGATTAGTTTATGATAACCGTTATTTTTTCAGATTCGGTCATGGATTTGATGTAGAACCGACGATTTTTTTGTTCCTCTTTTAGTGAAGCTATTAGCTTGATTTTTTAATCAAGTTAATACGAGCTAAAAGAGGAACTCAAAGTAAAAAATCGGTATTCCTGGCTCTCGGCTCAGCCGAGACCAGGTGATTAATAGACTTGTTCTGCTGGTCCTGAATGAGCGAAAGTGAAGCAAATTTTATTCTGAACAAGGCGAAAAACGTAGGCGATGCCTCAGCATCAGCGAGGCTTTTTAACGAAGTGCAGGATAGAATTTTGCCACTTGCAGCCATTTGAGGGCTTGCAGAACAAGTCTAATAAGTACAAAAATACTAAAAGACCGTCAAGCCTCCCGACTCAACGCAGCGTACGCGCCAATTCTTGCCGTAGCTTTCCGCTAAAAATCACTCCTCGGTGACTGACGTTGGGCAGTAAAAACAATTCCGAGCGCTCCGGTATCAAACGGTGCAGGTATTCCGAATGCCGAGGTGGAATCAATTCGTCGCCCGTTCCGTGTACGATGAGGACGGGGCAGGAGGAATTGGGTAACTGGCGATCATTGCGCAGTTTGTACTTCAGTAATAGCGCAGGAGCTACGGGAAGAATCAGGTTTTTCATCGCTACCATGCTTCGGTAGGGTGCTACGAGAACGAGGCGCTGCGGCGAATTTTCCTGTGCCAAATAAGTCGCCACGCCCGTCCCCAAAGAATATCCGACTATGACGATTTGGTCCGCTTCGTAATTTGTCAATAACCAATCGTAAACGGCTTGCGCATCGGCGTACATTTGGTCTTGGTCTTCCATTTGGCCACCGCTTTTGCCATAGCCTCGGTAGTCGGGCATGAAAATATCGTAACCGAGTCCGGTCATTTGGTCGGCTTGGCGCAAACACCGGCGGTTGGAGCCTACGTTGCCGTGCCAGAAGAGGAGGACGCCGCGGCTGCTGGGTGCTTTGAGCCAGAGTGCGTGTAGCGCTACCCCGTCC
>JBCDIR010000633.1:0-2766 GCA_038748735.1 Bacteroidota bacterium
CGGCAATGCCGATGTGTTCGATTTTCATGTCCATATTGTATTTAACTAACGCTAAAGATATATCGTTGTAACAAGGAGGGCTATTTTTGCGTCTTATAACAGCAGATGCTATCTCACTAACTTAGCACTTCAACCAATGAAATATACCATACTACTTTTTTTAGGCTTGCTATTTTGCCATAATTCCCTGTTGGCGCAAGGCGAATTTACCGAAGAGGAAGTTGCTTACGAAACCCAACTCATCGAAGCGAATCGGGCTAAATTACTGGGTAAAGCGGAGGAAGCTATCACCATTTTGCGCAAGCTCCACCGTGAACAAAGCACCAACGCTGCCGTAGCCTACGAACTCGGACGCTTAGTACTAGAGCAAGGCGATAAGGAAGAGGCGATCCGCTTCCTGAAACTGGCCCAAAAGAATGACCCAGCCAACGATTGGTACGTCGATTTTTTGGGGACACTCCTAGACAAGGAGGGACGTTTTCAGGAGGGAATGGCACTTTACCAAGGCGTAACGGAACGATCTACCGGTGACCCAGAACCGTTTTACAAACTGGCTTATTTCCAGCTTCAGAACGGTAATCCCGATGCGGCCCTAGCGACTTACGACGATTTGCAAAACCGTATTGGTCTTAACGAAACTATCGCGCAAAACAAGCACCACATCTACGTCGGCAAGGGCAATAAGCGCCAAGCCGTCCGCATCCTCGAAGAACTAATCGCTACACAGCCACGCAACGTAGCGTTCCAGCATTTACTAGCTGATTATTACCAGAGCCAGGGACAACGCGAGCAAGCTACTGCCGTATTTAAGGAAATTTTGCGCTTACGCCCCGAAGACCCCAAAGCGCAATTAGCGCTAGCGGGCGGCAACGAACCCGAGCGGAATGATCTGCGTTTTTTGCAACAACTCCAACCCACTTTTGAGCGTACGGATGTGGACCTTGACTTAAAGGTAAAGCAATTGGTACCCGTTCTTACGCAAGTCGTAGAAACCGGGGATGCAGCCGTGGCCGATGCCGCCCTGCAACTCACCGACCTCATGGAACAAGCCCACGGCGGGGACGCTAAGCCGTACGCCATGGCGGGTGACTTTTACTACCACTCAGCTCGGCCCAAAGCAGCAGCGGTTAAGTACGCCGAAGCCCTGGATCGCGAGGAAAACATCTTCCCCGTCTGGGAAATGCGCCTTCGGGCGCTGTACGAAATCGGTGCGGCGCAAGAATTGTACAATACAGCCAACGATGCACTGGATGTCTTCCCTAACCGGGCCGTAGTGCAGTACTATTTTGCGGTTGGAGCGGATTTGCTCGGACGTTACGAAGACGCACTGGATGCCATCAGCCTGGGTACGATTATGAGTGGCCGCGATCCGGCGCTAAAAGCGCAAATCAAAGCGTTGGAAGGGCAAGTATTAGCGAACGATGGCGATTCATCCGGTGCGCAAACGGCACTAGAAAGCGCCTTAGCATTAGACCCTGCCGCTCCGGGGGTGCAGCGACGCTACGCCACTTACCTGCGTCAACAAGACAAGCTACTGGAGGCCGAACAAGCCATCGACAAAGCACTGACCTTAACGGCTAGTAACCCTTACGTACTGGTAGAAGCGGCCCAAATCACCTACGCGCAGGAGCGTTTTAGCGAAGCCAGCCGCTACCTGGAAAAAGCACAAACGCAAGGCGCTCAGTACTGGCCAACAGCGCTAGAACTGGCGGGAGATACCCAATTCCAACTCGACCAAGCGGATGCTGCCGTTAAATTTTGGCAACGCGCTAAAGACTTGGGCGGCGACCAGCAGCGTTTGAGTACCAAAATTACGAATCGGAGTTTATGATACAACAATACTGGGGCTTGGCCCTGCTACTCGTCGTTTTCATCGGTTTTGGGTGTAAAACCCCTAAAGTCGTTACGGACGATAAACCCGCCACGGCGGAAAGTACGGCGGAAGCCTACCTCAAAGATTTTGCCATGAACCAAGTGCAAGCCGACTGGATGACCGCCACGGCCCGCGTCAACTTGGCTAGCGATGCGCTGACCATCGGCGGTACGGCCAATATCCGCATGCAGAAGGACGAACGCATTTGGATGACCGTCAAAAAGTTTGGCTTTGAAGCCGGACGCGCCATGGTTACCAAAGATTCGATCTATATTTTGGACCGTTTGAATAGCGCGTACTCCGTCGAACCGCTGAGCTACGTCGAAGAACGCTTTCGGCTGCCGGCAGACCTGACGATGTTGCAGCAGTTGCTACTCGGCAATCCGGTATTCCTAACCACCGCTAACGCCAAAGCGATGACTACGGACGGGCGGCTGCGTTGGCAAGCGAGTAACGAAGATTCGACCAACGAATTTGCCTTCGAATTACCTAATTATCAATTGCAAACTATGGCGATAGAACAAGAACGAGAAGGCCGTTCCCTGAATATCCAACTGGACGACTACCGCCCAGCGGGGACGAATCGTGATTTTTCCTATCTTCGTACGATAAACGTGACGAGCCAACAGACCGGACCCGCCACCATCGAATTTCAATTCAGTAAAGTTGAAGTCAACCAGCCCACAACCTTCCCGTTTCAAGTACCTGACCGCTACTCGCGCGACTAACCGCTTGCGTTACGGGCTAGGATTCGTGGTACTGCTGCTCCTCAGTGTGTTTAGTACTAATCTGGCTGCTCAGTCCACGGCGGACCTGAAGGCTAAGCGCCAGCAGCTCCTCCGCGAAATTCAGGCCAATACCGGACGACTTAATAAGACACGCCGCACCCAGGC
>JBCDIR010000634.1:0-2762 GCA_038748735.1 Bacteroidota bacterium
CTTTGGACAAATAGCGAGAAAAAGTGATTTTCAACTGCCGGATCCGATCCGGATTATCCTCTAATGCGTTGAGGTAAGCATTAATCATCGGTTTGCTTTCGCCCATCCGACGGTACAAATCTCCCAGGTTCTGGGAAAAGATACGCTTATCTTTCATCAGTTCTGCCCCGCGTTCGTAGGTGGCAATGGCGTATTTGTACTTAGTCTTACCGATGAAAGCGTTCGCCAGTCGCGTCACCGAATACTGGTCAGTCGGCAGGCGATCAATGGCTAGTTGGTACTGTTCTTCGGCTTCGTCGTAGCGATTGACCCGTTCCAGCAAGGTACCGAAGGACACGTACAGTTTGACGTTGCCGTTGTTTTTCCGAATTTGCTTTTGTAACACTTGCTCCGCCTCGCTGTACTGTTCTAACGCCAGCAAACACTGAAAATAGCGATCAAAGAAGAAGTCGTTATTACCGTTTTTTTGGTACAAATCGTCGTACATGGCGGCGGCCTTCTCGTACTCCCCATTCTGAAAATACTGTTGGGCTAAACGTGAGTCCTGAGCACTGAGCCCCCGAGTTGCGAGTAATAGTACAATCACCAAACATCCGTAGCGCATAATCTATCCGTTTGTTTCTTAATACAAACGGTAAGATAAGGTTAAAGTTGCTTGCGGGAGAACCTACTCCTCCTTGGCGGGAAAATGGCTGTCAAAATGCACTCTATTTGGATGGTTTCGTCTCGCGGACGTACTTACCGGCAAAAGACTGGGTTCAGGAAGATGGACGCTACGGCATCATCATTGCCGTTGTGGAATGAACTACGGCAGTGGAATGTAAGTCTCATCACCCGGCACAGGTGGAAAACGTTTCGCTTGCCAGTCGGCTTTGGCCCGTTCGAGGCGCTCCTTGCTGTGGGAAACGAAATTCCAGAACAGAAAGCGCTCTTCCGGTAGTGGTTGTCCACCGAATAAGAGCAGGCGCGTTCCTTCTTCCAGTTGCAGACAGCAGTGGTCCTCCGTTTTGGAAATGAGCATTTGACCTTGCTTGACCAATTCTTCGTCTACGCTCACCTGTCCGTGAACAACAACTACGGCGATTTCCCCATTCAACTGTCCATTGATGTCTAGCATCTCCGACTGCTCCGCCGAAATATCTACCATGAATAGCGGTGAAAAAGTTGGCGTAGCAGCTTGTCGTCCGAAGCCTTGTCCGGCCACCAGTCGAAATTGTAGTCCACCTTCCGTCCAGTTCGGGAGTTGGTCACTACCGATGTGGTGGAAGCTAGGCGAACGTTCTTCCTCGGCCGTGGGCAGGGCAATCCAGACTTGGTAGCCATGGAGGTGCTGTTCCGCGCCGATCCGCCGAATAATTTCGGGTGTCCGTTCGGTATGCGTCACCCCGCTCCCCGCTACCATCAAGTTGACCGAACCGGGCATGATTTCCTGTTCCGCCCCCGTACTGTCACGGTGCATGATGGAGCCGTCCAGCAAGTAAGTCAGCGTACACAAACCGATGTGCGGATGCTGATCGACATCCACGTACCGCCCCGGCCCGACCTGCGATGGTCCCATGTGGTCGATGAAACAAAATGGTCCCACCAAGCGCTTGCGTCGGAACGGTAATAAACGGCCTACCATAAAATTACCAATGTCACGACTACGTTCGGCAACTAAAAGGGTATTGTTAGACATTTCGTGCAGTTTTATTTGTATCAGACTTGTTCTGCAAGCCCTTGAATTTACCTCATCGTCGCAAAACCGTCTGCACCTCCACCTCCCCGTGCAAAGTACGATGTACCGGACAACGATCCGCAATTTCCAACAAACGGATCAGCTGCGCCTCGTCCAAATCACCGACTAACTCAATGCTACGTTCAAAGTGGTCAATCTTACTTGGTTTTTCGTCGATTTGTTGTAGGTCGGTGGCATAATCCTTACGGTGATCGAGATGGACGCGGACTTCGTCAATAACCCACTTTTTGCGGCGAGCGTACATTTGTATCGTCATGGCGGTACAAGCGCCGAGGCTGGCGGACAGTAGCTCGTAGGGCGTCGGACCGTAATCGTTCCCACCAATAGCTATGGGTTCGTCGGCGGTAAGATTGTGGTGGCGTACCATCACTTCGGAAGTAAAGCCTTCGGCTCCAAGGCGTACGGCTACGCTGTGGTCACTTCGCAATTTTTCGGGCTTCGGCAGGTCCAGATAGCGGGTGGACCAGGTGGCGATAACCTGTCCGGCGTAGTGGGCATCGGCTTTGTTGCTGAGCAGGTGGTCCGCCCCGTCGAGGGTGACGAAGCTCTTGGGGTGATGGGCCAGTTTGTAAATATCTTCCGCATTTTCAATCGCTACCACCCGATCCTGTGGGGAGTGCATGACGAGGATGGCTTTGCGCAACGCTTTGATCTTTTCCGCCTGCTGCTGTTGAGCTATGTCGTCCAGGAATTGCTGTTTTACACAAAATGCTCGACCACCGATGTAGACCTCAGCTTCGCCCTCCATTTGCATTTCCAACTTACTTTGGTCAAATAAATGGCCAACGTGCTGCGGGTCGGCGGGGGAATTGATGGTAGCAATGGCCTTGACGGAAGAAATTTGGTCCGCTACGTTGAGCATCGCCGCGCCACCTAGCGAGTGTCCCACTAGTAAACTGGGCGCACGGTAGTGCTCCGCTAGAAAATCACTAGCCGCCAGCAAATCCGTTACGTTACTAGAAAAATTACTATCCGAAAACGCACCATCGCTTTCCCCCAGTCCCGTAAAGTCAAAACGCAGCAC
>JBCDIR010000635.1:0-2760 GCA_038748735.1 Bacteroidota bacterium
CCATCGTACTGCACACTTTGACTATTTTCTGTATTGCGGTAATATTCCCAATTGGTGAAGGAGTTAACCGTATTAATTTCCACAAAGGTATTCGTACCCGGCAGGGTGGCAATATTTTCCTGGCCGCCCAGTTCTGGAATACCCGTGATGCCTTCTCCCTCAATAAGAAAAGCAAAAACATCGTTGAAAATATCGTTCGCAAATTCTGGATATTCTTCCGACCCAAAAACGTACTCAAAGCTGATTTCGTTGGAGTTGGCCACGACTTCTAGTTCCACTACACAAGCGTCTTCCGACTCTAAGAAATTACCACTCAACTCAGACAAAATATCCAACTCAGCATCGCCCGGCTGACCTCGGTCGTCGAAGAAGAAGTCGCCAGCGGAAGTGGTGTTGGGACCGATGGCGTGTTCTGCACGTCCGGTCGTGAGTAACAACCCGTTGCTTTCGCCCAGGTCCGTATCATCACTAGCCGTGAAAAGTCCGTAACCGACTTCGTCACAAATGATGTCCGTGACGGTCACCTGCGTCTGGGACGTTCCCAAGGCGCTGGCAATTTCGTTCTCCGTCGGATTTAAGGTTACCCCAATCGGTTCATTGGCCTGACAGGGTGTAGTAGAGCATTCCCACACAGCTTCCCAACCGGAAAAAGCGACCATGCCGTCCGATACGAACTGTACCGTTAAGCAACCACTGGTGGCTTGCACCTCGTAGCAAACGCCGGAAGTGGCAGATTCCGTAAAGGTAAAATCATCGAAACCACTAATCTGATCAATCAGCGTATTCGGGTCCGTACCTTCTCCATCGTAGAAGAAGAGTTGGTCGCCGAGGGTGAAACCGAAATCTTCCCCGCCCTCCAGGTTGAAGTACGTCAGGCCAAAGTTGATGCACGCGTGCGGTTGGCTGGGACAGATGGTGAAAACGTTATTTTCGTTGTTTTCGTAATCCCCCTCCGGACCACCACTATCGTAGAGAACGCCCTGGCAATCCGTTGACCCACCGTCGGTGATGAGGTTGGTTTGTGGCTGTTCGTCAATGCACAATTTGAAACTGCCCCAGTTGGGCGTAGCCGTACTAGAGAAGTCGTCTACCCGTAAATAATAGGTGATACCCGGGGTGAGTCCGTCTATGTTGAGGGTAACCATGTTTTCGCCGTCCTCCGCGCTGGCACAGGCCAGTTCGGCTAGCCCATCTACCTGACAGCTGCCCCGGTACAGTGCGACCTGAGGGTTGAGGATTTCAGCTTCTCCGTTGGGGCCCTCTACTCCCATTATGGTGATGGAATAATCAAAAAGGGTATCCGAGCAGACGAACGAAAACCAGACGTCGCGCTGCGCTAAACCGCCATTAAAACAGCTAGGGTTATTGCCAAAACCAATGTCGGAGGCCGTTGCGTCAACGTTGCTGTAAACTTCTGTTGCTGCGGGTGGGTCAGGACAGAAAGGAGCGACGCCCAGGTCAATCAAGCCGCCACAATCGTCGTTGACGGGGGCTTGCGCTAGTAAAAAAGTGTAACAAAGAAGAAGGGTACCTAATAAGAGTAGCTTACGCATGGTGGTCGAAAAGTTGTTTTTACGCCACCAAATTAGGCATTCTTACCCATTTACAGGGAATAAATCAACTGTCGTCTGCTTAATTACAATTTTTCAATTGTTCGTCGATCTGCTCAACGGTGACGAAACCGTAGTCATTGCCCCAAGCGTGGTTGATGTAGTTGATGAGGTTAGTAATTTGAATGTTGTTGAGTCCTTCTATTCCGGCCATCGGTTCCATGTAGGTGACACCATTTACGACAATGGTATCCATCAGGCCGTACTGGATGATACAAGCCATTTGGTCCTGGTGCTGTGCCATATAATCCGCTCCGGCCAGCGGCGGAATGAGTGCGCCCAAGCCCACGCCGTCCTCCATGTGACAATTTTGGCAGTGGAAACTGTAAAGGTTTTTTCCTTGGGGGTAGGGTTCGGACTCGCCACAGTTGGGAAGGGTGAAGATGAGGGTACAGAGTAGGAATATTGTAAAGGAAAACTTGTGTGTCATCTGTATTAGTGATTAGTTATTTTATGGCGTTGGGGGTACTCGTTTGGTAAACCAAACTCGTGGGGGTAGCGGCTTCGCCGGCTGGGGGGGCTTCGTCGCGGGGGCGTCACTCAGTACCGCATCCTGACCAATGGTACGGGAGAGCACCGCCACCACTTCGCGCAGCGAAGGTACCCCCACGAGCGAGCGCTAGCCAGCGAGTACTACCTTGATCCCAACCAAAGGTCTGGAGGAGCATCACTATTCAGCAGCACCCGTATATCCTCCATCAACGTATCCACGCCATTGGGGTTCACACCGTTGGTCCAGGCTCGGATGTAGCCTTCGCGGTCGAGGAGGACGATGCGGCCCGTGTGATCAATACCGCCGGGGGCAGCGTCGTCGAGGGTAACGATGTTGAAGTATTCCTCCGCCAGTCGAAACAGCTCGCGGCGATCTCCGGTTAGGAATTGCCATTGGTCGGTTTCAGGAAAGCCTAGATTTTGAGCGTAGTGGGCGAGTCGCTCCGGGGTGTCGCGTTTGGGGTCCAGGGTGAAGGACACGAGGAGCAATTGGTCAGCGTCAGCAAAATTTTCGTGGATCCGGAGCATTTGTTGCTGCACTTGTGGACAGATACTCGGGCAGGAAGTGAAGAAAAAATCAACCACTTTGTAGTGGGCGCGTAAGTCATTTTGCGTAACGATATCTCCCGCCTGATTCACTAATTTGAAATCAGCAACG
>JBCDIR010000636.1:0-2757 GCA_038748735.1 Bacteroidota bacterium
CTTCTAATACATCCTTAACTGATCAATTTAAGATGTTTGCTAAATGCAAATGATTTGCTAAGGGTTTTATATACGTAGAAGATCAGCCATCTTTACGGTAGTATGTTTGGCTGCGCTAAGTTGTGGGGATAGCTGCTTCGTAGGTTTTGGCCGTACTCTTTTGTCGCGGTGGGACTAGCAAGTTGGTAGAGAGCCGCGCAAGCGCGATCCATAGCCGCGACGAAGGAGCACCACCGCCACTGCCGTTAGGCAGGCACCCCCACAAATCAGCTTGCTGATGCGTACCCTCCACCACTCCGGCCAACGGTCGGAGGAGTACTACTTCACCTCCACCAACTCGCAGTACCCAAAATACTTCCCCCTCCGGTCAAATACTTCGCGGCGAATAACGCCCACACCCGGCGAGAACCAGTCGCGGAGCCGAAAGCGCTTGCGGACCAGTTGCGTAATCCACAGCTCGTAGGCTAGGGCCACGCAGGGAAAACTGCCGGCGGGAGTCGTCAGGTTTTCGTTGGTCAGAATGTCTACGGGACCGATGGCCAGGTCGAGCTCCAAGAGTTTGCTACCGTTATTATAGCCCGTTAGGTGAGAATAAGCCTGTGGAATACGATCGCCCGGTTGGAGACCGAGGGGTAGACGCCAGCCGACTTCTTCCGTCCGTAAATCGACGCCCGCTAGGGAACGTAGCATATCCGGAGTGAGTTTGGCGAGAAGGTCCTGGTAAAGCCCTTCGGAAGTACAACGCACTTGGTACTGTCCTTGGTAAACGGTATCTTCAAAAGCGTTGACGATTTCCACGGTAATGGTGCTCAACTGCGCACTCGTATCGCGCTGGCGTACGCGGTGGGCCGTCAGATAGGTGAGTTTGCCCGCACTATCGTACCAGCGGTAGGCCCAGGCTTTACCGGCGGGGTAGTCGGCCACGCTGCTGCAATCGTCTTGCGCTCCAGCGGGACGAAGAAGAATAAAAAGCGGGACTGCGAGCAGCAAAAGTTTTGAAAAACCATTCATAAGCACAAAGATATGCGTCAACGGAAAGCTGCGCAAATGAAGGTGTTATTCCTCCGGCGGCGTCGACGCAACGGGCGGAAGGGTGTGCAAATAATGGGACAAAAAGCCTTGCACCACCCGCAGCCCCATGTGGAGTTGCTGGTTGTTGTTAATAATCAAATCCGCCTGGTCCTGGTACGGCTTGATGTACTTCTCGAAAGCGGGGAGCACGTGGTTTTCGTAGCGGTAAAGCACGTCTTCGAGTGGGTAATTGCGCTCTACGCGGTCCCGCTTGATACGGCGGATGACTTTGAGGTTCTCCTTGGCGTGCAGGTAGATTTTAAGGTCCAACATCTTGCGCATCTTCTTGAAGTGGAAAACGAACAAACCCTCGACTATTATAATAGGTGTCGGGCGGAAAATCTTTAGCGACGGCTCCGCCTTTTCGTTGTTGAAAGTGTATTCCATCCGCTCCACTGTCTCCTTGTTGACCAAGCGGCCAATATCGCGGATGAAAGCCCGCTTATCAATGGAGCGTGGCAAGTCAAAATTGGTGATGCCCTGCTTATCGGTCTTTTGCTCTTCCCGGGGGCGGTAGTAGTCGTCTTGGGAGATGACGCAAAGTTGCTCTTCGTCGAAGGCCTCGCGGAGTGTCTGTATAAAAGTGGTCTTACCCGATCCAGAACCGCCGGTGATGCCGATGATAAATGGCTTCATGGTCAAGTGGTGAGGTTGTTAGTGTTGAGGCGGTGATTCACGTACCTCCACGTTGGTTTGGCCAAAACTACGGCTTTTCGTAGGAAAAGATTCATCTTCTGTGATTGTGAATTTTGACGAAATCAAAATTCACGATGAGTTCCAGGATTTTGCTACTTTTGGCGTACTACCAAGTTTACCTACTGCATGGATTTTTTACAAGATGTTTTGCGCGCCAGTATCGGAGTGACCGTTTTACTGGGTATTTGCTATTTGCTCAGTAGCGACCGTAAGGCGATCAATTGGCGGCTCGTCGGTATCGGGATGGGGCTACAGCTGTTGTTAGCTTTCCTCATTTTGATAGTGCCGGGTGTGAGCGGCATCTTCGACGTGATCTCCAAGGGCTTCACCAAAGTCATTGCGTTTACGGCGGCGGGGTCTAAATTTATGTTTGGAAACATTGTGACCGACATGAGTTCCTTCGGGTACATCTTCGCTTTTCAGGTCTTGCCGACGATTGTTTTCTTTAGTGCCTTGACGGCGATCCTTTACTATTATCGCATTCTCCAGAAAGTCGTTTACGGGCTAGCGTGGCTACTGACGCGCACGATGGGCTTATCCGGGCCGGAGAGCTTGGCGGCGGCGGCCAACGTATTTATTGGACAAACCGAAGCTCCACTAGTCGTAAGACCGTACCTAGAGAAAATGACCCGCTCCGAGATCATGTGCCTGATGACGGGCGGTATGGCGACCATTGCGGGTAGCGTATTCGTGGCCTATGTGGGGTACTTAGGAGGTACGGACGAGGAGTCGAAGCTCTTTTTTGCCAAGCATTTGCTCACCGCTTCCATCATTTCCGCTCCGGCGGCGATTGTGGCGGCGAAAATGCTCTTTCCCGAAACAGAAACCGACCGCGTGATGAATCGCCAACTCGACATGGCCGATGCCGAGGCGAGCAACGTGCTGGACGCCATTTCTAAAGGGACGACCGACGGACTAAAGCTAGCGATCAACGTAGGAGCTATGCTATTGGTTTTCACGGCCTTGATCTTTATGCTCAACGAAATATTC
>JBCDIR010000637.1:0-2755 GCA_038748735.1 Bacteroidota bacterium
CAACAAACGGCTGAACAGTACTTTGGCCAGCGTTCACCCATCGGTGAAACGCTCTTATTGTTTGGTGAACAGCCCTTAACGGTGGGCGCTGTCCTAGCCGACCTGCCGGCTAACCAACACTTCCATTTTGATTTTGTAACCAATATTCACAATAGTCTTTACTATGCCGACGACCTGGAAAACCATCAATGGGTTAGCAATAACTACCGCACCTATTTTCGCTTAGCCGCAGGACATTCCACGGTAGAGATTACAGCCCAACTCCCGCGTCTCGACCAAATCGCAAAGTCTTATTACACCCACTCTTCGTTTTCCCCCAACTACTTTATCCAAGCGCTGACCGATATTCATCTCCATTCAAATATGAATATAGAAATGGGGGCTAATGGTGATATTCGCTACGTGTATCTTGCCTTCAGTATTGGACTGGTGATCCTATTATTAGCACTCATCAATTATCTCAACTTAGCTAATGCGCGTAGCTCGCAACGCATCAAAATACTGGGGGTACGCAAGGTGCTGGGTGCAAGAAAACACCAGATCATGGGCCAATTACTAGCAGAGGCCTTACTCATCATCACCATCAGCTTTACTTTAGCCACGGGCATTACGCAATGGCTATTGCCTACGTTCAATCAGTTGATGGGGCTTTCTATAAGTACCGCCTTGTGGCAGCACAGTTCATTGTTGTTAACCGTACTGTTGCTATGCCTAAGCATGGGCATACTGGTTAGTCTTTATCCCGTTTGGAAAACCAGTAGTCTCGTCTCCAGCGAAGCACTTAAAGGCAGAAGAAGTACTCGGCAAAAACGAGAAAATTGGATTAAAAACAGCCTTATTGTGGGGCAATTCGCCGTTGCCATTCTACTAACGATCTCCACTTTTATTATTTATCAACAACTTCACTACACACAGGAAAAAGTCGTAGGCTTTGATCGGGAACAGGTGCTCTATATTCCCTACCAAAACCAGGAAATACTGTCCCAGCGAGACGTGCTCCGCGCCACGCTTTCCCAACATCCAGATATTGTTCAAGTCACTTTTGGTAGCAATCTACCACTTAATTCTGAAAATCAGGGAGTCGCTAGAGAATGGGAAGGGAATACCGATCAAAGTGAACAGCCTATCTACCGCAACTACGTAGATTATGATTACTTGAACACCCTAGGTATCGAGCTATTGGCAGGGCGCAATTTTTCCCCCAATATCCGCACAGATGCTCAAGAGGCTTATCTGTTAAATGAAGCTGCGGTAAAGGCACTAGGCTGGACCAACGAAGATGCGGTAGGCAAAAAAATTGCGGAAGGACAAGTCATTGGGGTCGTCCAAGATTATCATTTTCAGCCTTTTCAATTGGCCATTGAACCCCTGTTCTTTCGCTTACAAAATGAATATACCTCGCGTTATGGTAATCTCATCATAAAAATGAATAGCAAGTCGCCCCGCGAGGTGCTGGCACATGTCGAAAAAACGGTTGCTACCCATCTCCCGTCGTTACCGGCAGACATTCGTTTTTTGGATGAGTCTTACGCTGCTTTGTACCAAAGAGAAGAACGTTTTGGACAGCTATTTAGCCTCTTTAGTGGTATCGCCATTCTCATTGCCTGTCTAGGGCTTTTTGGTTTGATTACCCACAGCGTGACGGCTCGCACCAAAGAAATTGGAATTCGAAAAATTTTGGGAGCTACTGTTATACAGTTGATTCAATTACTATCCGGACGCTTTATTTGGCAAGTAATACTGGCGACCCTACTAGCAACACCACTAGCTTGGTGGTCCATGCAGTATTGGCTTTCTTCCTTTGCTTACCGCATTCAAATCAGCTGGTGGACCTTCCTTTGGATAGGACTATTTGCCTTATCGCTGGCCGCACTTACCACTGGCGTACAAGCTTGGCGAGCAGCCGTGCGTAATCCCGTGGACACCATCAAAATAGAATGACCGCGCGTCAGGCTCGCTCCAACACCGCCGCGTAGCCCTGCCCTACGCCCACGCACATCGTCACCAGCGCGTAGCGCTTTTTTTGTAACTGTAACTCCAGCGCTGCCGAATAACAAATCCGCGTTCCCGTCACGCCCAGCGGATGACCGATGGCGATGGAACCACCGTTCGGATTGACGCGCGCATCATCGTCGGCTAGCCCCCAGGCGCGGGTACAAGCTAACGCTTGGGCCGCGAAGGCTTCGTTGAGTTCAATGACGTCCATATCGGCCAGGGTAAGTCCGGCTTTCGCCAGTGCCTTGTCGGAAGCGGGTACCGGACCTATGCCCATAATACGTGGTTCTACGCCGACCACCGCCGAACTGACAATGCGCGCCAGCGGTTGTAAATCGTATTGCTGAACAGCTTGCTCCGAAGCGACAATGGTAGCCGCCGCTCCGTCGTTTAAGCCCGAGGCGTTGCCCGCCGTAACCGTACCACCGTCCGCAGCTGGGCGGAAAGCAGGACGCAATTTCCCCAGCACTTCAAGCGTAGTATTTGGCTTGATAAATTCGTCTTCTTGAAATAAGAGCGGAGTTTGTTTTCTACGTGGCATGGAAACGGGAACGATTTCCTTCGCCAAGCGGCCACTGGCTTGTGCGGCGGCGGCTTTCTGCTGCGACCAGTACGCAAACTGGTCCTGGTCGGCGCGGCTGATGCTGTATTTATCAACGAGATTTTCGGCGGTAATGCCCATACCATCGGTACCGTATTGCTTGTGCATTTTAGGATTAACGAAACGCCAGCCAAAGCTACTGTCGTGCATCTGTGCATC
>JBCDIR010000638.1:0-2751 GCA_038748735.1 Bacteroidota bacterium
AACTGCACCCGCTGCTGCTGAAAGGCGTAAATATCATCCTGCCCAGCTCCGCCCGCTCGATTAGAGGTAAAGAAGCCGTAGTCATCCGTGGGGTGGTGAATGAAAGCAAAATCGTCGGCACTGGAATTGATGGGCGTGCCTAAGTTGCTCACGGGGCCCCACAGCCCGTCGCCTACGTCTTCCGTACGGAAAACGTCCAATCCGCCCAGACCGAGGTGTCCCTCACTGGCAAAGTAGAGCACTCCGTCCGCGTGATAGTGTGGGTATAGCTCGTCACCGGTAGTGTTCGCCGCGGGCCCTAGATTGATGGGGCTGCTCCAGATATCCCCAATTCGGTCCACGTAATAGATGTCCTTTCCGCCAAAACCACCCGGGCGGTCCGAAGCGAAAAATAAGCGACTCCCGTCGGGGGTGAGCGCGGGGTGGGCCGTATTATAATCCAAACTATTGAACGGCAGCGGTTCCGGTATGGACCAGGTACCGTCTTCTCCTTTTTTGGAAACAATAATTTCCAGACGGCGAATCGGATTTTTCTCCGAAACCATCTGCGTTTGGTTGCGAGTGAAGTATACCTCCTGACCGTCCGGGCTAAAGGTCACGATGGCTTCGTTGACTTCCGTGTTGAGCTTATCACTGAAGCGCTCCGCCTCGCTGTACGTAATGGCTTGATCTAAGCGGCCATTGGTCGTAGGTTGGGTAAAGTAAAGATCATAGGCCGGCAGTGCCTTTTCGTCTTCCTGCCGCACCGACCCGAACAGGAGCCCTTCCTGATAAAATGCCGGAGCGATGTCACTCCCCGGACCATTGAAGTCGGGTTGTGTCACGGTCGTCAACTGACTTTCAACTGCCGTCAATTGCTCTCGATAAGCACACACATCGCGGAGCACTTCGCGGTCCTCTGCGTAGGGCATCATCAGTAAATAACGGTTGAAGATAGGTTGAGCGGCCTCACACCCTCGTAGTTGAAAAAGGATTTGGCCGTAGCGGTAAAAGACGAATGCCTCGGCACTTTCTTGCTGCGTTGCCTTGGAAAACCAAGCTGCTGCTTCGTCCAACTGACCTTGCCTACGGTAGGTTTCGGCCAAGCCAACGAGTGCCGTTTGGTTGGTTTCATCCTTGCGGTACAATCGTTCGTAAATGCGCTGTGCATCTGCGTACTGCAACGCTTCCATGTGCTGCTGAGCTTTGAGTAGCTTGGCAGTCTGTGTCTTTGCGGGTATTGCTAAACAGGGTACTAATGCTAGCAATAACATCAATTTTCTCATAGTCATTCGCATTGAGGACGCGCAGAATCGTAGACCAATTCTTCACGCCATACTAAAGTGCATCTATCCCAAGCGCACGCGATGTTTGACTTCATAGACTAGTAACTATCCCAAATAGTTACATTTTCAAAAATTGTAAAACTTGTTCAACTACGAAATTGGATGAAAGCGTCTGTACCGTTTGTTGAGTGTGTTATTAAGCGTAGTTGACCTTTGAAGTGGAGGGAATGTAATTAATTCAAATAATTACAGGGGCTAATATATAACTTTTTAGAATTACGCGCCAGTTTGCGGCAAGAATTTAAACTTTATTTGACGTTTACCTAACCAAACTAAGACTAGCCCGGTGTAAAGCAGTAGGATATTAGACAGCAACCATCACTTTCCCCAGCGCCGTTCCAAGCGAAGTAACACCCCGTAGTGGTTAGTCCGCTGCAATACGTTCGAGAAGTCCCGAAAACGCAGATTCTCCCAATTAGTAGACTGGTCCAAACTGATATATTGGCCGCCCAGCGTAACACGCCAATGCGTACAAAATTGATAAGCAATTCCCAACTCAGCCGTATACCCAAGACTCGGCTCCGTCTGATTAGTTACCCGATAGCTGGATGCTGCATCGGCTAATACAGCATGATTGATCGCCTGTTCATAGTCCGCTTTACCCAGCGCAACGGCAATCAATCCACCACCTCCAAAGTACGTCCAGGGTGTTTGTCTAAAGCGGCGCTCTAGTTGTACGCCCAAGTGAGTTGTCCACTGCGCTAGGGACAATTTTTCATCGTACGCATCTAGCCCAATGTACACGGTGCTTACAATGGGTACCGTAGTGATGACCTGGCCACTTTCTAACGTACCGTAAGAACCAGGTAGTACCCCTGGTGGCAGGCTGAAACCTCCAGATGGATTAGGAACAAGCGCAGAGACAAGAATCGGCGTACCGCTAAAGTCGGCACTATTTTCACTGGAGTAAGTCAAGCCTTGTGTTGCTGCTTGGATATTTCGATAGCCTACACCTCCCGTCAACTTTAGGAAATTGAGCTTAGCAAAAGGCTGCCAAGCAACCGTCATGGAGCTGCTAATCTGAGCAGGCGCTACGAAGGTCGACGCTCTCTCGTGCCACTCGTGTAAGGTTCCACTGTCAAATTCGTGAGCGAGTGCAAGGCGTAACCAATTCGTACCCTCCTCAGAGCGTATTTGGCTTGCGGGTGATTCATTACGCTGAGCGGTTAGATTGCTAACTAAACACAATAAGAGCAAGCAGCGGAGAGCGGTGAACATGAGCGCGTATTTTATTAAAACCTATTCTGCAAAGATATGGACCACACGCAAAAATACAAATTACGCGCCTGCAACCTTTCAAAATTCAATTAGTCCTTATATTTGTTCTACAATAAAGAACTAATACTAATCGTATGAAAATCGGCGAATTTGAAGAGATCATTCTTCTTCTTGTAGGCATCCTCGAAGCGGAGGCGTATGCCTTGCG
>JBCDIR010000639.1:0-2750 GCA_038748735.1 Bacteroidota bacterium
ACGTGGCGGGCGTTGTCCGTGCGGTTAGTGGTGAAGTTGCCCTGGACATCATCGCCGTTGAGGTCGCCGGAAAGGATCGTCGTATTAGCGTTTACGTCGCGGTCTTCCAGGGCGCTTTCCGTCCCGTTGAAGCCACCGTAGACCTGCAGGTCGTGCGGAAAGCGGAAAAAGTCGTTCCGGTTATCCCCCGGTAAATAGGTTCCAGCGGCGACCCATACTTCGTCGCCGGTACTCGTAGCACTGAGAGCGGCGGATAAATCGGTATAGGCGTCGGTCCAAGAGGTACCGTCGTTACTGCCCGTAGCCGTTTGGTTGACGTAGACTTGTGCCGATAAGCTGAAACTACTCAGCAGCAGGAAAAGGATTGTAAATTTTGTTGACATACGCGTAAGTTTAAATAAGAAGAAGGTTATACGTTTCGATTTCGTAAATTACAAAAATCTCCGAGCTACTTTAAGCGTAATCGTTTACCTTCGGATATAATCGGCACAAAACCAAGTAAGATGAGCTACGCCCACCACCGTGAAAAATGGATGAATCAGTATCCGGCCATCCAAGATTTAGCCCGTCGGGCGCAGCAACGTATCCCTTTCGTTTCGTGGGAATATTTGGAGTCCGGGACGAGTGAAGAAACCCTCGTCGATAAGAATCGGGAGGCTTTGCACCGCATCACTTTCAAACCACAATTTTGCAAGGGAATACTGACGCCACGGGTAGAAACGGAGTTGTTCGGGCAAGCGTACGCCGCTCCTTTTGGCATTGCGCCCATTGGCCTGACGGGCCTCATGTGGCCCCGGGTGGAGTGTTACTTGGCGGCGGCGGCTCAGGCTTACCGAATTCCGTACACCCTCAGCACCGTAGCCACGGAAACCCCCGAAACCGTAGGGCCCATTGCGGGCGATATGGGGTGGTTCCAGCTCTATCCTCCCAAGGATATGGACGTGTGTAAATCCCTCCTGACGCGTGCCTGGGAAGCGGGTTTCCGTACGGTACTCGTGACGGCGGACGTTCCGATGGCGAGCCGCCGCGAGCGCACCAAGCGCGCGGGCTTGCAGATGCCGCCTAAAATAAGTGCCGATCTCGTTTGGCAGGCCCTTACGCATCCCCGCTGGACGGCCGCTACCCTAAGTCGGGGGCTCCCGAGTTTGCGTACCATTGAAGCCTACGTCAATTATAAAAATATGAAGTTCGTGAGCGGCTACGCGGGCAACCGCCTGGGCGGAACGCTAGACTGGGATTACTGCCAATTCGTCAAAGAACACTGGCCGGGGACGGTGGTGCTCAAAGGCGTATTGCACCCTAGAGACGCTGAAAAAGCAGTGGAAGTCGGGTTGGATGGCGTGCAGGTCTCTAACCACGGGGGGCGCCAATTTGACGGTGCTTCCGCCGCCATTGACGCGCTACCCGCCATCGTTGCAGCGGTAGGTAATAAAACGAGCATCATTTTCGACAGTGGTTTGCGTACGGGGCTGGACATCGTACGGGCCTTGGCACTGGGTGCCGATTTCGTGATGCTCGGGCGAGCTTTCGTTTACGGAGTAGCCGCACTAGGGCAGTACGGCGGACACCACGCCATCGAAATTCTCTTGGATGATTTGCAAAACAATATGGTGCAGTTGGGTGTGGATACGGTAGCGGAAATTCGGGAGTTGGAGGCGGATTATTAGTCCATAAAAAAAAACGGAGGAGGTAGCCGCTCGCTACACTCCTCCGTCGTATCCCAGTGTACGTGCAATAGTATTTCAGACTAATGACGTATCTATAATTTTTAGCCAGCTGGCTGGTACGGCATAGCCGACTTGTGAACGACGATACGAAGATCTTCGTTAGCGTCCTTGACGTAACCAATCGTGTACTCTACCTTCACTTCGTTACCTTCGGTCGTTGTGAAGTAGTAGTTACCCATCGCAATAGCCATATTACAGCTGTTGTTGATAATACCACTGTTTTCCCAGCGAACTTTGGTGTAAGGAGCGATAGCAAATCCTTTGTCCTCTGGGTAAGATTCGTTACCACTGACGAAGTAAGAAAGTGCGCCATCAAACGTTCCACGGAACTGGTCAACGGAAGCCAAAGTAGGCTTAAACAATACAGAACTCAAATCGTAAGCGTACAGGTTCTGAATGTGCTCCGTCGCGGCTTGTGTGTAATCACCTTTTTCGGTATACACCTTACCAATTCTCACGATGCCATCTCCCCACTCTTTCTGAGCAGCAATAACTTCTGCCTCCGTAATACACTCCGAAGAATACAGCTTTAACTGGCGCTCCTGCTTGTTTTCCTGCGCCTTAGCTTCCTTTACGGCGGGTTGTGTACAAGATGCGAATACCGCAGTGGATAATAAAATGAATACTAATTGCTTTAACATGTTTCAGTTATCGTTTTGCCTACTTTGTAAAATGGTGTTCGGCTAGTCCATTTTTGCCTGTTCCAACGGCGTAACTGCGATTAATATGGCATTAACCGGATGGAATAAGCGTGATCCTTAGAAAATGGGTTGATTGATACTTTTAAATGCGCGGTATTACACTTTCAGGCTTGGTGTGTTTTTAACTGTATTTAATAGTAAAACTATTAAGTTGATGTTATGTTCGTTGTTGCAACATGTTTTTTTCGAAAAGTGCGGTGGGGGACCATGAATGGCAGTAATTTTTTTGTAGAAGGAGTAGGAGTGGAAGTCTCCACTAAAATGTGTCGGCTAAGTAGGGATATCGTACGTTACCGTAACAATATCACCTCCTGAATGAGCT
>JBCDIR010000640.1:0-2749 GCA_038748735.1 Bacteroidota bacterium
ATCAGTTGTTCCTACTCAACCGAACAGCAGCGGAAAAATTAGCGATCGAAGGTGGTGTTACTCCCGAGGCGCTCATCGGCGAAGTGCTGGTTATGGAACCCGAATATGAAAATGAAGAATTTGGCTACGGCTTCCACCACGTCGTTGATGGTATCATTGATGACTATAAATATTTTAGTTTAAAATATGAACACCAACCATTGATGCTGTCCGTTTACCGCGAAATGCCCTGGGCCTACGAGATGTTGGTTAAAATAGCGGATGACCAACCCGCCGAAACCTTGACAGCTCTTGCTGATGCCTACACCAAAGTCGTCCCAAATCGTCCTTTTACGTACGAGTTCTTAACGGACCGACTCAACAACTTATACCGCGCCGAACAACGCTCGGTGACACTACTGTCGGTACTCTGTAGTCTAACGGTAATATTGGCTTTATTTGGTTTGGGGGGTGTAGTTTCTTTTTTAGCGTGGCAACGCAAAAAGGAAATGGGGGTACGTAGAGTACTGGGCGCTTCGAGTTGGAGATTACTCTTGCGTTTCAACCAGGAGTTTTTAGTCTTGCTTACACTTGCTACGCTATTAGTTGGACCAGTAGTCACACTGTTGGCTCGACGTTGGTTGGCAGATTTTGCTTTTCGCATTGAGCCAGGCATCAGCGTTATTTGCTCAGCAGCAGTAGTGGTAGGGACAGTTATGCTCGTAGTCATCTCTTGGCAAGCCCAAAAAGTGATCCGACAGTGTCCCGCGAAAGTGTTGCGAAAGGAATAGCTGAACGCTGTGCTTTAATCTAAAAAAGAGCACCCGAACCAACCACTGGTCGATTCGGGCTACTCGGAAGTGTATTCTAAAATGGTTCAAAAAAGATCTTGCTTAGCGAATTTTGATTTTCATCAAAATTCGCTAAGGTCGTACTACTAGGTATAACATTTATTGCTTCATCAGTTTGAGCAATTGTTGCTCGCCCTGGGCATTGATGATTTGTACGAAGTATAAGCCTTGGCGCTGATCGCGTAGGTCAATGGCTAGGTTGCGCGCATCCGCTTGTACGGGATAACGGGCGATAACTTGCTGATTGACGTTGTAGAGGAGTACCTCCGTAGCTGCCGTTTCGCCGAAGCTGATCAGGGCGCGGTCCGTTGTTGGATTGGGGTAAGCCGTGATAGCGCTGCTGGTGTTGGCAGAACTGGCCGTATCATCATCCCCGCCGAGGCAGTTACCGTTGATCGTTACGCGGTCCGTAAAGACGCCAGTGCAGTCGTCAACGGTGATGGTTACGGATACGTCGAGGAAGCCGCCGCCGACGAAAGTCACGTCAACACTGCTGCCGCTCGTGCCACTTACCGTGACCGGGCCGGAGAAACTCCAGTTGATCGTCGCGTTTGCTGCCACACCGCTGATGCTATACGTTTGGGTTTCGCCGAAGCAACCCAAAGCCGGACGTTCAATAGTAGCGTCAATATCGTCACCAACTGTGATGGTTACCAGGTTGGACTCCAAATAAACACAACCCGCGCGGCGTACACAACGGTAGAAGTAAGTCGTTTCGTTGATGGGGCCGGGTTGGTAGTTGGGGGTGTTGCTATTGGGAAGAGGCGTGAAAAACGCATTACTAAAGTCACTAGTAACCGTACTACTCATCCAGAGGTATTCGATAGGACCCATACCGCCCGATGCCGGAGCGATTTCTACTAACTGATCGGGAACTACGCCCGGTGCGCAGAGAGTCTGATCAGCAGCGATGGTGCCAGGAAATGTAATATTAGCGGGGCAAGAGCTGGTCTCTACCGTACCAGAAACGGTGGCGGTACAACCATTTGCATCCGTGACGGTGAGGGTGTAACTCTGACCACCCGCGTAACCCGTAGCAATAGCCGTCGTTTCGCCGTTACTCCACTCGTAAGTATAAGGAGCCGTCCCGTTGCCACTGATACTAGGTACTAAATTCCCCGTCGCCGACTGGTCGACATCTACACCGATGTTGATGCCAGCACATGGATCCGTATTACCCGTTGTGATACCGGCTGCCGTTGCGGTACAACCGTCGGCATCCGTTGCCGTCACACTGTAGCTGCTGCCCGCGCCGTACATCGTCGCGGTAGGCCCCGTCTCGCCATTGTTCCATTCGTAGGTGTAAGGAGCAGCACCGTTGCTCGCCGTTGCGGTAAGCGAACCGTTCGCATTGTTAACTACATCTAGGTTGATTTCCGTGTCCGTACCGTTGTTGACAATGACCGCGCCGCTGCTGCTACAACCGCCTTGTCCCGTTACGGTATAAGCATACATACCCGCCGCCAAACCGGTAATGGTAGCGGTAGTCTCGCCGTTGCTCCACGCGTAGGTATAGGGGGGTAGACCTTGGGTAACCGTGATGGTAGCCGTACCGCTCGCGTCACCCGCACAAGACGTATTGGTGGAGCTGGCCGTAGAGGTGTTGATGGAACGGAAAATACAAACGAGGCCAGACGCACTTTCGCAACCCAGTGCGTCCGTAACGGTGTAGCCGTACATACCCGGTGCGAGGTTATTGATGGCTGCGGTGGTCGCGCCGTTGCTCCATTGGTAGCTGTAAGGTGGGGTACCGCCATTGGCAAATACTTCCGCGCTACCGTTATTGGCCGTTTCGCCGCAAGCGTACTGCTGCGTGAAGGTGGTCCAGACCGGAGCGGGTTCTTGTACCGCAAAGTCACCCGTGGCGGTACAGCCTTCGCTGTCGGTAATGGTGTAACCGTAGGTACCCGCGGCGAGGC
>JBCDIR010000641.1:0-2747 GCA_038748735.1 Bacteroidota bacterium
GCAAGTCACGGATATTATTGCCAAAACCATCTACCGCGAGCGCATCCGGATTAAGGAGGAACCCTGGAAGGTAGACCCCCCCAACGAGAAACAGTTTTGGAAGCGCATCAGCCGTCGGCACGTGCGCAAAAACTTGGACGTTTCTAAAGCGGAAGCCGAACAGGGCAACCGCGAACTCATCTACCAAATCGTGGAGCGCTACGCCGAGGAGATTGTCGGTACGTTTAAAATCAAGACTTTCTTGTTCGCCCGCCGCTTTTTGACTTTTTTCTTTACGCGGCTACTCAATGCGGCTCTGCTGAGGAGCATAAAAGGGTTGTGGGGCAAGGGCCACCGCCTGCGGGACCGCCTCATGGTAAAAGGGGAAGTCGAAACGGTGCGCCAACTGTTCAAAAAAGGAACGGTCGTAGTCGTCCCGACGCACTTTAGCAATCTAGATTCTATCCTCATCGGTTACGCGCTAGATACGGCCATGGGGCTGCCGTCGTTTAGTTACGGTGCCGGGCTGAACTTGTACAATACGGGTTACACGGCCTACTTCATGAACCGGCTGGGAGCCTACCGGGTGGATCGCCGCAAGAAAAATCCGGTATACTTGGAAACGCTCAAGATGATGAGTAAACTTTCCATTCAGCGCGGGGTGAATAGCCTGTTTTTTCCCGGTGGTACGCGTTCGCGCTCGGGTCGTTTAGAACAGCAACTGAAGCTGGGACTGCTCGGTACAACCGTGGAGGCACAGCGCGCCATGTACCAAAATGAGCAAACAGAAAAGGTGTTTATCGTGCCGCTCGTCCTGGGCTACCACTTCGTACTCGAAGCAGAATACCTGATTGAACAGCACCTCAAACGCATCGGAAAAGAGCATTATTTGAAGGCGAAAGACAATTTTTACAGTCCGTTCAGTATCCTAAAATTTGTGTGGAAACTGTTCTCCCAATCCAATGATATTACCGTTTCCGTTGGCCAGCCCATGGACGTACTCGGTAACCGGGTGGACGCGGAGGGCAATAGCTACGACCAGCACGGTCGCCAGATCGACTTGCGAGAGTATTTTATGAATAGCTCCGGCGAAATCAATAAAGATTTGCAACGGGAATCGGAGTATACGGGGCTGCTCGGCGAACGCATCGTGGAGCGTTACCACAAAGATAATATCGTACTCACCAGCCATTTGGTGGCCTTTGCGGCCTTTCGCTTGTTGGAACACCAAAACCCCAAACTGGACCTATACGGCATCCTACGCCTACCGCCGGAAGACTACTTTTTTCCGAAGGAGATTCTGGGTGACGTCATTCAGCAATTGCGGACTAAGCTACTGGCCATGGAGCAACTTGATCAGATCAAATTATCGCCAGAGATTCATGAATCAGTAGACTTTATTCTCAAAAATGGCATCAAGCACCTGGGCACTTTCCACGTCCACAATCCGCTGTTTTACGATAAGCGTCAACGGGTGGTGAGTCAAAGTTTTAAAACCCTTTATTTCTACCATAATCGCCTGGCAAACTACGATTTGCACCAAGTCATCGACTGGAAAAACATTGGCGAGGAGGCCCTTTTATTGGAAGAAGAATTGTGGAATCAGGAAGGGCGCTTGGCGGAAAGCTAGCATTTACTATTCGAATACCTTAGCTAAATGTTGGACCCCCATCACAGTAACTACGCTTTTAAGCGAATAGGGTTGTTCAACGGGAGCGATGAGATAGTTTTTCTTCAACTTTAAGTCGGTAATGGCCTGATAAAATCCTTTTGAGAGCGTCGGATTAACCGAGTGTTTGACCTCTGCGCAACTATAAGGTATCCCCCCTTTCGTTATAACTACGTCCAGTTCGCTACCACCCTGCGTCCGGTAAAAGTGTAATTCCGCCCAGCGTGGTTTAATAGCCGCTAATTGTTCCAGTACGTAGTTTTCCCAGGAAGCACCAATAGCGGGATGTCCTAACAATTCTCCGGGAGTTTGAATAGCTAGTAATTCGTGCAATATTCCCGTATCACGCAGGTAAAGTTTAGGGCTTTTCACCAAGCGTTTACCTAGATTAGCAAAGTACGGAGGCAAACGCCGAATAAGGTAGGCCTGTTCTAAGAAATCCAGATATTTAGATAAAGAAGGAACGCTGATATCTAGCGAATTGGCCAGCTGCGTCTTATTCAGTAACTGACCGTTAACGTGGGCTAACATGGTCCACATTCTACGCAGTACCGTAGGTGAAGCCGTTAATCCCAGCATGGGTAATTCCCTTTCTAAATAGGCACGAATGAAATCATCTCGCCAGCGACTACTCACTGCGTCAGTAGGGGCAAGCAAAGAGAGCGGAAACCCGCCACGAAACCAATGTTGGCGAAAATCGTAGGTCGCTTTTACCTCTCGCCACTGCAGTACACTTAACTCTAGGTACGCTACTCGTCCAGCCAACGATTCCGAGCTATCCCGAATCAGGGCGGGGGAGGCAGAACCTAACAAGATAAACCGCCCGGCTTGACGATTTTGGTCGATGATGGCCCGTAGTTGGGGAAACAAACTAGGTTCGCGCTGAATTTCATCAAAAATAAGAACGTGCTCAGGGTAAGCAGCTATCAACGCTTCTAAATCTGCCAGTTTTGCCAAGTCACGGGGGCGTTCTAAGTCTAAGTAAACAGAAGGTTTACCAATCTGATTACGAATGGCTTTAGTCAAAGACGTTTTACCGACCTGACGGGGACCAACCAATACTACCGCAGGATAGTATTTGGTCAGCTCAATAATTTCC
>JBCDIR010000642.1:0-2744 GCA_038748735.1 Bacteroidota bacterium
CCGCCGACGAACTCTACGAGCGCATCATGAACGCAGACGGCTTTGACGAAGCCACGGGCTACGAAATCCTCGGCCAGATCTACCCCGAATACGACGTACTCAACCGAGCCGAACAGGTCTACGAGCAAGCCCTCCGCAGCGATAATCCGCAGGAGATTGCCCGCCTCGGTAGCCAATTGGCACAACAGCAACAACGCCCACTACGGCAATTACAAGGCTTGATCTTGCACCTGCGCAGCCTGCCCCCGTCCGATACGCTCAACCGAGCATTGGCTACCTTATTATTAGAACGCAACTACCAACTCCCCGCTACGGCGGAAAGCTACGGTGAACTCTTTCAACTCCTCGGCGCCCCCGACAGTACGCACCTCGCCGAACCGCTGGACTGGCGAGATCCGGCCCTAGCCCTCGAAGCGCTGTTCTACCGCTACCGCTCGCCCGTAGACCCGCAGGGAACGGATGCAGAATTGCTGGCGCGTTTGGAAGGCTTGGAACACTGCTTGGCGCTGCTTCACCACTTTCGACGCACGCGGAAAAACGCTACGGAGCGCCGCCAACTCGCCGCTACCTTACCGCCCTTAGCCCACCGCGCACTGGTCATCGCCCTGGCATTAGACCAACGACACCCCCAGCAAGCTTGGCGCGAGCAAGCCTTCCTCATTGCCGAACAAGCCAAGGCCACCTTACTCGCTGATCGGCTGCAGGGTTACGTTGCGGACCGTACGCAAACCCAGTGGCCACCGCTCAGCAAGCAACTGCGTCTAGCCCGTCAATTACAGCAGCAGCAGGCCAACACTTTCGCCGAACCCCAGCGTCTCCGCGCGGTGGTTGATCGCTACCTCGGCGAACTTGGTGCGTGGCCTCCCCTACCCGACCCCGAAGTGTCAGTCACGGCCATTCAGCAACGACTAGCAACGCAGCAAGCTCTACTCATCAGCTACTTTCGGATCGGCGACCAGGGCGTGGTCTTTAGTTTGGATGGGGAACAACTGCAAGTCGAGCATTTTTACTGGAACCGGGAAACCCAAACGGCCCTGCGCGATTTGCGGCGGGAAATGGAGGAACAAAATTTCTTGCGCCAGCCGACGGAATCGTTCCAACGCTTCGCCAAAGCCAGTTTTTGGCTGTACGAAAACACCTTACTGCGACCCGCCTTGCGCCACGGCGACGGGACGGCCCGAGAACTTATTCTCCTCCCCGATGCGGAACTGTGGGACATACCTTTCGGCGCGCTCCTACGCCGCGCGGCGGACCAACAATCCCCTTCCTATCACCCTAATGATCTCGACTACTTAATCGAAGATTACGCGCTGAGCGTGGCCCCGTCGGTTACGAGTTGGTGGGAGTTACAACAGCGCGCCGCTCCCCCGTTGCGCGTAGCGGCGGTAGCACCTGATTTTTCGGGCCCATCGGTAGCGAGCCGACAGTTGTGCTCGGGTTCGCTAACGGCTTTACCCAATAGTAGCCGCGAGGCTGCCGCCGTGCTGAATACCTCTCCAGGACAGGCCTTCATTGGCCCAGATGCGGACTGGCAGAACCTGCAAAACGAAACGGACCCTTTTAGTGTTTGGCACTTGGCCACACACGCCTGTCGCCAGCAGAATCCGGATGAATCCGCCATCTTTTTTCAACAAGGCGCGCTGACTGCTAAGGAAATCTCGGCCTTACCGTTGTCACTACAATTGGTTGTGCTGAGTGCTTGTGAAACGCAGTCGGGTCCGTACCAAGCGGGTGTGGGCGTCCTCAGCATTGGGCGAGCGTTTTTGCAGGCGGGTTCCCGCTCCCTCATCGGTAGTTTGTGGCCCGTGAATGATGCCGCTACGGCGGAACTCTTGCCCCCTTTTTATCATTACCTTACTACTGGCGAACGTACGGCACAGGCACTACGATCGGCACAGTTGCAGTATCTCCAGCAACAAGATCGGCTCAGCGCACACCCTCATTACTGGGCCGGCTTCTTATTAGTCGGACCGTCACAGGCATTTGCACAACCAGATAATTACTGGTACTGGCTAGGCGGACTGGGATTGCTAGGGCTAGCTGGTTGGATGGCAGTGCGTAAGCAGCTGTAATGCTGTCCGGTTAGCGAGCATTTGCGATGCAACGCGTACGGTACGTAAATCTCTCTGACTTGCTACAACAATACTTACGAAGTGGAGAATTTTAACGCAGTAATCAACCCATTCAATAATGACGATAAATAGCGCAAGTCGTGAGACCTTATCCTGCCCCGTAACCTCCTCATTTCACTAAGTGGTCATATACCACCACCTTTGTCCACTTGTCTTTATTTTCCTCCACGAACTTGACGTGAATGGGATCGATTTGATACGCATTTTGTGCTTCCACATCATCAAAATGTAGAATGAGGGCGTAGTTGTAAGAGTTATCCACGACACCACGCTCTTCCGTTGGCGCGGGCGGACCGAGGTAGGCGTCTTTGATGTGTGTAATTTCGCGTAGACCATTAACGGCGGCGATGACCTCGACGCTTTCCGCTTCGGTCAGGTCCTCGCGCAGCCAGAAAAATACGCTGTGGATCATCCCCGCTTGCTTGGCGTTAGTGGCTTTGGCGGCAGCTAACTGCTCCTGTACGACGGCCAATTCTGCCTGTACATCGGCTAGGGCCTGGGCCGTTTCATTTTCGCAGGCCGTAAAGCAGAGCAGTACAGTTAAAGTGACTAATAATCTAATAGACTTGTTCTGCAAGCCCTCAAATGGCTGCGAGTGGCGAAATTTTATCC
>JBCDIR010000643.1:0-2744 GCA_038748735.1 Bacteroidota bacterium
CCGACCAAGCCGAATTCCTCGACGCCCTGGAAAAGCCACGTACGATCATGTTATTGGTACCTGCGGGTAAAATTGTCGACGGGGTGATTGCGGGTTTACTCCCTCATTTGGACAAAGGTGACCTCATCATCGACGGCGGAAATTCGCACTACGATGATACCACGCGCCGCGCTCAGCACCTCAACGAAGAGGGAATAGAGTTCCTCGGTGTTGGTGTTTCCGGAGGGGAAGAAGGCGCGCGTCGCGGCCCCAGCATCATGCCCGGTGGAGACGAGCTGGCCTGGAAACGTATTCAGCCCATTCTAGAAGCTGTTTCCGCCAAGGTTAACCGCGAACCCTGCGTAGCGTACATGGGTAAGGGGGCCGCTGGTCACTACGTAAAAATGGTTCATAACGGCATCGAATACGGCATGATGCAACTCATCGCCGAAGCCTGTGACCTGCTTCGCCAAGTAGGTGGATTGGACAATGCCGCTATTCACGAAGTGCTGACCGGCTGGAACCAAGGGCCACTGCAGTCGTTTTTGATCGAAATTACGGCCACCATCTTTGCACAGCAGGACGACCAAAAAGAGGGCTACCTCGTCGATGCCATTTTGGATAAAGCCAAGCAAAAAGGTACCGGCAAATGGACCTCCCAATCGGCTATGGACCTCGGCGTACCCGTACCAACAATTGACGCGGCGGTGACGATGCGCGGTTTATCTTCCTTCTGGGAATTTCGGCAGGAAGCCGCCAAAGTATACGGTGATACTCCGGCGGAGAAAGCAGAAAATACCGAGGCGTTTACCAAGCAATTGGAACAGGCACTGCTCTTCGCTTTTATTTTAACCTATGCGCAGGGTTTGCACCTTTTGGCTACGGCTAGTAAAGAAATGGATCTCAATTTACGCCTCGCGGATACGGCCAAAATTTGGCGCGGGGGCTGCATCATTCGCGCCGAACTGCTCGAAGATATTCGTCAAGCCTACGCCGCCCAACCCGACTTAGTCAACCTCATGGACTCGTCCGTTTTTCGGGGGCGTTTGAAGACTTTGCTGCCATCGGCTACGGCGGTTAACCAAGTGGCGGTAACCAACGGAATTCCTTTGTTAGCACTCGCCAGTGCCTTACACTATTTTGAAGCCTTACGCACGGCGCGCTTACCGCTCAACGTGGTACAGGCGCAGCGCGATTTCTTCGGCGCGCATACTTACGAGCGCTTAGATGCGGATGGGAAGTTTCATACGGAATGGGGGAACTCTTAAACGGAAAGCTATCCTTAGGATGAGGACGCTTTCTCTTTTATAAACCAATAGCGCACTCCTAACGGCCGTCTGGGTAAAGCCGCTGGAAGTCAGCTAAAACCTGCCGTAAACTCATCAAAAAAAGGTCAGGATCGTCGTAGTGGACAAAGTGTCCCGCATCGCTGCTGTATAAAAATAGTCCTTTATCAACCGACTGAATCACGTCCGTCCAGCGCTGGGTACGCTGCGCCATTTTGGCACGAAAGAGTACTTCTTCATCGAAATCTTTGGCCCGTAAATGCAGTGGTTTATCAAAGCGGCCACCCGTGAGGATATGGACGGGAACGTTGGGTAGACTGTCAGTTGTAATTTCCCGGAAGTCGGTCTCGCGTAGCTGCGCCAGTACTTCTCCTTCGCGTCGGATGGCGGCGGGTGCTCGGTCGTGATGTGCTTTTCGCCGATCACTGTACAGCTGAATGAGACTATCGACGCGGCTACGTTCCCAGTTGAGTATGGCGTAGTAATCTCGGATATTCTCCTGCGTTTCCGTAAAATCTGCTGGATCGATGATGATTAGGCCGGCTAGCAGTTCGGGATAGTAGGAGATAGGATGACATTGACATCAAGCAAAGATTACTCATTAATCAAATACAACGGACTATTTTTCGGGTTGAAATTGCTTGATAATCGCTAATATTTGCTCTTGTGACAAGCCCGTGAGTCTCGCTAATACTTCAGTGGAGAGGCCAGCTTCTAACCCTTGCTGGATGACTTGGATGTTCTTTTTCTCTAATCCAATTTGTTCCCCTTTTAGTTTTCCTTCTGCGAAGGCAGTATCTACTACATTATGTAGGTCTCGCAGATACTTCAAACTTCGAATATACGCCTCTTTTTCTATGCTATTCATCTTGGATACTTCCGCAATCTTGAAGACTTTGGCTAGCATGTCACAGATTGATATACCGTTCCTTGATCATGCAATAAATATACGCTTATTTCAAATCACAAATAAGTGTAGGTATAAAGTTAAGATCCCGAATTTCCACGTTTAATGAAAATTCGGGAATCGATGATTATTCTGTACCAATACGTTTCTACTTCAGTCGCTCAAAAATCCCCGCAATACCCTGGCCACCGCCCACGCAGGCCGTTACCATACCGTAGCGTTGTTCGCGGCGGCGCATTTCGTTGAGGAGCTGGATCGTCAGTTTCGCTCCAGTACAGCCCAGTGGGTGACCGAGCGCGATGGCCCCTCCGTTCGGGTTAACGATGTCGGGATTGAGTCCCGCTTCTTGGATCACGGCTAGGGCTTGGGCGGCAAACGCTTCGTTGAGTTCAATTTGTTCGATGTCGGACAGCTTCATGCTCGCCTGCTTTAGTGCTTTGGGAATAGCTACACACGGACCAATACCCATGTACAACGGATCAACGCCACCCACGGCACAGGTGACCATGCGTGCCACGGGCTCTAGGTTCAGCTGCTTGACCATCTCCTCACTCATCACGATAGTGAAGGCC
>JBCDIR010000644.1:0-2738 GCA_038748735.1 Bacteroidota bacterium
AGCAAACAAAAAAAGCAGCAGCAATTACAGGAAAAAGTTAAGGCCAAAGCGGAACAGATCCAGCAATTGCAAGCCGATATTGAGGCCCACCAAAAACAACTGACCGCCCTGGACCAGGACATCAACACCGCAGTGACTAACATTGAAAATACGAAGAACGACTTCTTCGCTAGCTATCAGCACCTCGTGACACAGATCGAAGGCGACGTGGAGAAGATGCAAACGCATCTGAAGTAAAAGACGAGGCCTGGAAGGGCATATTGCAACCTACCTAACTGCATCGGCAGGCAGGTGTGCCCCAACCGACGAGATGCTAGTAAGACTTGGACAAGCCCAAAGTGGCCATACACTATCGAAAAAGTAAAAATGGATAAAAAATACCAACCAAAATCATTTTGGCAACGCCCGGAAGGGGTAACGGGACTCCTCTTTCTGGCGGTCCTCGCAGCGGGAGCCGGCTACGCACTGACGGCGGTCGCTTGGAAAGTCATCTTTGCCAATACCGCTTACTTAGCCGCCACCTTAGCTGTGCTCGGTGTCATCGTCTACATGGTGCTCGACCCGAAGATGCGCGCGCTGGTCGGCTACGGTTATAAAAGCGTCATGCGCTGGATTACGGGCCTATTTGTACGCATTGACCCCATCAGTATTTTGAAGAATTATATTGATGAATTGCAGGGTAACCTGCGGAAGATGAACAAACAGATCAGCCAATTGCGCGCGCAGATGCATAAGCTGAAGGAAATCATCGTCAACAACCAGCGGGAGATCACCAGCAACCTGCAAATGGCCAGCAAAGCCAAAGCCTCGCAGAAGACCAACGTGATGATTCTAAAGTCACGACGGGCCGGACGTTTGAAGGAATCCAACCTCAAACTCGACGAGCTGTACAAGCGTATGGAAGTCCTCTACCGCGTCCTGACCAAGATGTACGAAAACAGCCAAATTCTGGCCGAAGACATCAAAGACCAGGTCGCCATCAAAGAGCAGGAGCAAAAGGCCATCCACGCCTCCCACTCCGCCATGCAATCGGCCAGGAGCGTCATTTCCGGCGACCCCGATAAGCGGGCTATGTTCGACATGGCCATGGAAGCCGTGACGGAAGACGTCGCCAGCAAAGTGGGCGAAATGGAGCAGTTCATGGACATGTCCGCCAACTTTATGAACTCCATCGACTTGCAACAGGGCGTTTTTGAAGAAGAAGGCCTCAAAATGCTCGAGAAGTGGGAAAAGGAGAGTACCTCCCTCCTACTCGGTGAAGAAAAGTCGAATATTTTGCTGCAAGCCGAAAGCGGTAGCGACGTACTCGACTTGAACGCGCCCGTAAAAGAGAAAGTGCGGGAGACGAATCACCGGAATCAGTACGATAACTTTTTTGACTAAAGGTAGTAGGATACGGCGCTGCTAGCAGCACCTAGGGTAGCACAGCAGGACAGGTAAACGTTAAACTGTCCTGCTGCCTGCTACCCACAACGAGGCGAAGCCGAGTGGGTCCTTCTACCAAATTTAATCACATAAAAACCAACAAATGGCCAGGTTAACCACCTTTTCAAAATTACTCATCGTTTTTGTCGTCGTAGCGGCGGCCTTTTTTGGCATCCAGTACCTCATGGGCAGTGGCCTGTTAGGAGACGGCAGCTCGACGGGGGGAACTACTACTAATAGCACTTCGACTAGCACGTCTAGTAGCGCTGCGGGCGACGCAATCCGCATTGGCGTTGTGACCTGGGGCGGCTACGCGGGTGGCCAGTACTTCAACGAGGGCTTCGCAGCCAGTGAACAGTCGCGTTATTCCAAAGAATACGGTATTGACGTCGAATTTGTCTTAAATGACGATGTAGAAGCCAGCCTCAACGCCTGGAAAGCGGGTGAACTCGACCTACACTGGTACACCATTGACGCTTTCCCGACGATTTTACCCGGCCTACAAGCCTTTGACCCCGTAGCCCTGTTCCAGGCGGACTGGTCACGCGGTGGGGATGCTATCGTAGCGCGCCGGGGGATCAACTCAGTAGCGGACCTGAAGGGTAAAAAGATTGCCGTAGCGGAACTAACGCCTTCGCATTCCTTCCTCATTTGGCTATTGGACGCCGGTGGGCTGAGCATTGACGATGTAGAAGTCGTAGCGCAAGCTAGTGCCATCGACGCGGCGGAAGCCTTCAAGAGTAAAGCCGTGGACGCTGCCGTGGTTTGGAGTCCGGACGACCAGCAGTGCGTACGTGCTGTCACCGGGGCGCGCATTTTAGAAAGTACGCGTTCGGCCTCGAATATCATTGCCGATTTCTTCTTCGCCAAACGCGAATATGTCAACGCTAATCGTGACAAACTACAAAAGCTCTACGAAGGCTGGATGCGCGGTGCGGCGGAGATCAATACTTCACCCGCCGCTAAGAACAAGGCGGCCCGCATCCTTTCACAGGGGCAGGGTATACCCGAGGCAGACGCGCTGGCATCTATTGACAATGTCCGTTTGGTCACCCACGGCGATAACTTGAACTTTTTTGGTATGAATACACAGTTCCAAGGTGTGGATGGCAATGCACTTTACCAGCGCATGGCGAACGAGTATAAGCAACTAGGTGTTATCGAAGGCAACGTCGCCAACTGGCGGCAGGTCAGCATGCCCATTTTGGTGCAGAATACTAATCTCACCGGCGATCAGCATACGGCGGAGGCTAGCAAGTCCTTCACCAAAGTAAACGAAGAAGCGGCCAAAAACTTAGAAGCCATCGCCAGCA
>JBCDIR010000645.1:0-2737 GCA_038748735.1 Bacteroidota bacterium
GAAATGAAGCACGGACCCATTGCGTTGATCGACGAAAAAATGCCGGTAATCGTCATTGCGACCAACCCTAGTGCCTACGGCAAGATTGTTAGTAATATTCAGGAAGTTAAAGCGCGTTCCGGCTTCGTCATCGCCATCGTGATTGAAGGCGATACCGAAATCAGCAAAATAGCCGATCATACGATCGAAATTCCTGAAACCGAAGAACCCTTTGCACCGTTATTATCGGTAATACCGTTGCAATTATTATCCTACCACATTGCGGTCCTGCGTGGCTGCAACGTAGACCAACCCCGGAACCTCGCCAAGTCCGTCACGGTCGAATAAGAACTTATTTATGTTAGACTGGAATATGACCTACAACTCTGCCAAGGAGCCACTCACCATTCCTGAGTATGGCCGCCACGTGCAGATGATGGTTGATTACGCGAAGACAATCGAAGACGACGCTTTCCGCCAAAAAGTAGCCAACCGCATCATTCGTTTGATGATGCAGATGGTGCCGCAGAACCGCAATATCGAAGATTATCAGGGCAAACTCTGGCGTCACCTCTTCCGCATCGCGGGCGGTGACTTTAACGTGAGTCCACCGGAAGGTGTCGTTATCCCCGAAGATAATAACGAAGGGTTGAAACCCGACGTGGTGGATTACCCCACGCAGCAAGCTAAGTATCGTCATTACGGGCACAACGTACAAACGATGATCAAAAAAGCACTGGCGATGGAAGAAGGTCCCAAGCGAGACGGCTTCGTAGCAGCCATTGCGGCCTACATGAAGCTAGCCTACAAAACCTGGAACCGCGATCACTACGTTAGCGATGAAGTCATCAAAGAGGACCTCAAAGTATTGTCTAAGGGCCACCTGATTTTGCCCGAGGATCAAGCCCTGGAGAACCTCGTCAATATGAAAGACCAGCGCCGCCGGGGTGGTGGTAAGCGTTCTGGTTCCTACTCCAATAACCGGGGCGGTGGCCGTCGGGGTGGCGGTGGACGACGCAATTCGCGCGGACGCTAAGTAGCACTGCTAATTTATCAGCAGTCATTCCAAATTTTGATTCCATTTTTATGCAATCAGGCGGCACTTTTGTCGTAGAAGGTGGGCATCAACTCCGGGGCGAACTTACGCCCCAGGGTGCCAAAAACGAAGCCTTACAGATACTCTGTGCAGTTCTCCTCACTGCCGAACCCGTTACCATTACCAATTTGCCCGCGATTAAAGACGTGGAGCAACTGTTGGAGCTATTACGCGGGCTCGGGGTGGAGGTCACGCCCTTAGCGGCTAACGACTACCGTTTTCGGGCGGCTAACGTAGACTTAGACTACGTCCTCACGCAGGACTTCATCCGTACGGCGAGTCGAATACGCGGCTCGGTGATGCTGATTGGGCCACTGTTGGCACGTTACGGAAAAGCCTCCTTGCCCAAACCCGGCGGGGACAAAATTGGCCGTCGGCGCTTGGATACGCATTTGCTCGGCTTAGAAAAACTGGGTGGACATTTTTCGTTCGATCAGGAGAACAACCTCTACGCTTTCAAGAGCGAAGGCCGTTTGCAGGGCTGCTATATTCACCTGGAAGAAATATCGGTGACGGGTACGGCCAACGTCGTAATGGCGGCGGTACTGGCCGAGGGCGAAACGACGATCTACAACGCGGCTTGTGAACCCTACGTCCAGCAGTTGTGTCGGATGTTACAGCAAATGGGGGCCAAGATTGCGGGAGTGGGGTCCAATCGTTTACACATCACGGGAGTGGAACAATTGGGGGGGACGGACCATCGCTTGCTACCCGATATGATTGAGATTGGCAGCTTCATCGGTCTAGCGGCCATGACCCAATCGGAGTTGACCATCAAAGACGCACGGGTCGACCAGCTGGGAATTATTCCGCACGTTTTTCAGCGTTTAGGTATCCAATTGGAGCTACGTAGTGACGATATTTGTATCCCTGCGCAGGACAAATACGAGATACAGACTTTCATTGACGGTTCTATTCTGACGATTTACGATGCTCCCTGGCCCGGCTTCACACCCGACCTAATGAGCGTAGTACTGGTGACGGCCACGCAAGCTAAGGGTAGTGTTTTGGTTCACCAAAAGATGTTTGAAAGCCGCCTGTTCTTCGTCGATAAGCTCATTGATATGGGCGCGCAGATCATTCTCTGTGACCCTCACCGGGCAACCGTGATTGGTTTGGATCGACGGTTTCAATTGCGGGGTATTGAAATGACCTCACCGGATATTCGGGCGGGGGTAGCGCTACTCATTGCGGCGCTTTCCGCCAAGGGGACGAGCCGAATTCATAATATTCACCAAATTGACCGCGGCTACGAACGTATCGACGAGCGGCTGCGGGCCATTGGGGCAAGAATCACGCGGCTGGACAACGCTTAAAATACTATGATTTTATATAACGTTACACTGAAAATTGACCACGAGGTACACCGCAAATGGTTGGCCTGGATGAAGGTGGTCTACTTGCCCAATATGATGAAAACCGGGCTGTTTTTAGAATATACGATCTCCCGCTTACTGGGTACGGACGAGGTAGACGGCTTTACTTACAGCATCCAGTACCTCACCAAGGATTTTAGTGACTACCAAATCTTTCAGGAAAAGCACGCCGCCCGGATGCAGCGCGCCCTACACGAGGAGTACGAAGGCAAGTACGTGGTCTTCCGTACCATTATGAAAGTGGTAGAACGCGGCGAATAATTCTTCCAGCGTAGTCGAAAGGTAC
>JBCDIR010000646.1:0-2736 GCA_038748735.1 Bacteroidota bacterium
CCCTTCCACGTCGTTGACGACGGTGGTAAGACTAGCCATTTCCACAATCGTAATGGTTGCAACTTCCGAAATTGAACACTGTTCTTCGCCGTTATTTTCGAAGAAAGCGGTGAGTTCGTAGTCGGTCGTAACCATCGGAATCGGGGCCGGTTCGGTGGGATTGGCCTCGTTAGAGAAGGGTACTCCGTTAGCCGTCCAATTGTACTGTACGCCGGCTTGTGCTGGTGCCGTATTGAGTACGATTGGCCCGTCGGCTTCAAAGCAGAAGGTTTGATCTTCCGTCAAGGTAATGATGGGCGCTTCAAGTACCGTGATGTCGAAAGTTTCTTGGATAATACCGCACAGGCTCGTATCACTGGTCCAGGAGTAGGTGAAAGTAGCGGGGCCGGAATTTGTTGCCTCGAAAGTAACACTAGCGTTATTGTCACTCAGCTGGTCGTACGTCCAGTTCACCTGGTCATTCGGACCCAAAGCCTCCGCGAATTGTGTACTTAATGTAAAGGTATCTCCTAAGCAAACGTCCTGATTTGCTCCAATATCCGTGATAGCTAGCGGTTCCGAAACGTTGACCGTGACGCTGTAATCCGTTGGTTCTATACACGCATTATCCACCGTTAAGGTGTAAGTAGTCGTTTGGCTGGGCGCGACGGTGGGTTGAGCCTCGTTGCTGCTGAAAGCGGGGTCGTTATCCGCTACCCAACTGTAAGTTACCCCTACTTCCGCAGGTGCGTTGTTCAACGGGGCCGTCTCATCATCAGGACACACGATTGGGTCCGCGATGAGGTCCACCACTGGATCTGTACCCACAATAATTTCCACGGATTGCTCCAGTACACAAGCACCGATCTCGAGCGAAACGGTATAAACAGTAGTGACTTCCGGCCGAGCTATTGGTTCCAAGCAGTCCGTACACGACAGCCCCGTCGTCGGGTTCCAGGAGATTTCGCCCTCTTGGGTCGTCGTCGCAATCAATTGCGTACTCTCCGTGGGGCAGAGGAAGTTATTTGCTGTGGTTAGTGTCAGTCCTTCGTCGCTAATAACGTTAATTGACAATTCATCGGTTTGACTACAGGCACCACTAGTCGTGACGCGGGTGTACGTAGCCGTATCGACGGTGAGGATAACCATATTGTAAAGCGTGTCCGCCGTTTCGAGGCCAGGGCCTGTCCACTGGTGGCTGATATTGGGATAGTCCGCCGCGTTGTAATCGGGGGACACGAGTGCCACGACCTCTCCCGGACAGTAAGGGTCCTCGAAGGGGGTGGGGGTAATGGTCATATCCGGCGGTAGGGAGTCCACGCGTACCTGAATCGAATCTTGCGCTAAGCAACCGTTAATATCGTAACTGACTACGTAGAAAGTAGTTTGGGCGGGGGTCGCTACAACAGTACTCCCCAGCAATGTGTCGAGTGAGCCATTGTCGGGCGTCCAGACAATGGCATCGTTTTGACCCGTACTGGTCGAAGCGTTGAGCGTCACCGATTCACCAACACAGAGCAAAACGGGGTCAGGTTGGTTGAGAATAGTAACACTACCCGGTATTACCGTAACCGTGACGCTGCTGGTGTCCGTACAAGCCCCCGTAGCGGAGGTGCTGATGAGGGTGTAGGTCTCTGTTTCCGTTGGCGTAATGATCGGAGTCGGAGCGTTGGGGTTGTCAAAAGCGGCTTCGGGCGACCACTGGTAGGTGGTGTTTTCGCTGTCGGCCAAAGTAGCCAAGCGTACCGGAAAGCCTTCACAGATCGTCGTATCGTTGGTGACGACAGGCGGCGTGAAAATTTCGGTGGAAACCGTTACAAAGTCAGTAGCAATACAGCCGTTGCCCAAGTCAATCGTTACGTCCAGGAAGCTGAAGCCATCCTCCGGTGCGTTAACCATGACCGTTTCGCTGGTTGGGTCGTCGACGAGGTCTTCCGGAAACCACTGGATGTTCATTCCGTTGGTGTTATTGATAGCCGTCAGCGTAACCGACTGGCCCGCACAAACGAAGACTTCCTCTTCGGGGATATTCACTGTTGGGTCTAAAACTTGGAGGAAGATAGAGTCCGTATCAATACATACGGGGCCTATTTGCCCGGTCACGCTCACCCAAGTACTTTCTGTGGGGGCAACGGTGGGCGTAGCGTCCGTGGGGTCATCAAATAGACCCGGCGGGGACCAGGCATACGTGCTGGCGCCAGAAGTTTCCAGTTGCGCTATTGCACCTACGCAGAGAAAAAGCGTATCCTGTCCCGCGTTGATGTCAATGTCTAATTCGTCGTTGAGGACCACTTCGAGGCTAGCAGCAGTCAGGACGCCACAGCCAAAGTCGGCGGATAATTCAATGGTAATGGTCTCGCTCCCTTCCGTCAATAAATCAGACAGGACCGTGATGGGAAAGCTGAATTCATTAAGTCCGGGTTCGAAAGTCAGCGTAGCGGGAATGTCCAAAAGATAATCCACGTTCGGGGTGGCCGTTCCGCCGATGGTAACGATGAATTCGGAGGCGGTAGTCTGAATATTGTCAAAGCTAAAGCGAATACTATCCGGTTCGTCCGTACAGTCTTCGATGAGGTAGTCGAGGTCGGCGCTAGAGACAAAGTTGATGAGTGGACTGCCACCAGAGATTTCAGAAATAAAAACGCCCGAATCGTAGGTCGCGTCCCCACGGTCGGCAATGGCTAACTTTAGCTGGTACGTACTACACGGCACTACGGACGCCCGCGCGGTGAGGCTCTTCTTGACCCCCAGAAAATC
>JBCDIR010000647.1:0-2731 GCA_038748735.1 Bacteroidota bacterium
GTAACTTCCACCGGTGTACCGGGTTTCATATTTAGTTCTACAAAGACAGCATCATCTTCCAAGTTCGGGAAGAAAGTAAAGCCGACGGCCCCCGTCGACATGAGGGAAATCGCCCCCACGAACATCACGACGAACGCAGCGACGGTCAGGCCGGAAAACAGTCGGTTATTCACCGCCACTTTGTTGTACACGGGTAGGTAAACTTTGTCCCGCAAATAACTGAGAAGACGATCAAACCACTGCTCGATTTTGCTGGGAACGTGGTCGGCCCGCAAGCCCTTACTGTGGGCGAGTTGGGCGGGTAAGAACAAGAAGCTCTGAATCATGGCCATGATCAATACCGCGACTACTACGAAGCCCATCTCCCCAAAAAACTCGCCGGTTTGCGTAGGCAAAAAGAAAAATAACGAGAAAGCGACCGCCGTCGTACTCAGCGAGATAAGCACTGGCGTGACCATTTCCATAGTACCTTCCAGCGCTGCTTTAGCTGGGGTGATGCCTTTGCGTTGCGCCCATTGGTAGATATTTTCCCCGATCACCACGCCATCATCGACCAGAATACCCAAGACGATGACGAAGCCGAAGAGCGACACCACATTGATGGTCATGTCCTGAATCGGTACTAGGATAAACATGCTGATGATGGCAATCGGGATTTTGAGGGCCACCCAAAAGGCTAAGTAACGATCTAGAAACAGGGCCAAGACAATGAGCACTAATAACATCCCGCCGATACCATTCCCGAGCATCGACTGGATACGATCTCGTACGTTGACGGTACCGTCTTCGAGTACTTTTAATTCGATATTCTCGTGAGTGGCGTTGAAGTCGTCCAAGTAGGCTTGGGCCGCTTCGGCATTGGCAATCAAGTCTTCGTCAGACTTGGCCCAGACCGTGAGCGAAACGATATTATCACTATCTAAGTAACGGCCACTGGCGTTATCTTTGAAACGATCGCGCACATCGGCAATGTCCCGCAGGCGGACGATATTTCCGTTGGGATCCGCCTTGACAACGATAGTTTGTAGTTCCTTGGCGTAATAATTTTTGCTGTCTGCTTTGATGGTGATGTTTTCCCGCTCCGTCTTGATTTCACCGCCGAACGTTTCTACGTTAGCAAAACGAACCGCTTGCGCTACTTGGCTAAAAGTCAATTGGTAACGCTGCAAATCATTTTCTCGGATTTGGATTTCGATTTCTTCCTCCGGCAGTCCCTCCACGTCAATATCCGAGATGCCGGAACGCATGAGTAACTCGTTCTCAATAAGATCGGCGTAGTCTTTTTTGACGCTGAGTGGTACGTCGCCCACAATACCAAAACGGAGGGATAAGTCTTTGATTTCGACTTTATCGATAATCGGTGCCTCGGCCCGCGCGGGGAACGTATTAATTTTGTCCACCGCCGACTTGACTTCCGACTGCACCGCCCGGGGGTCCGAATCTTCGGTCAACTCCACCAGAATAGTCGCTATGTTTTCGCCGGAGGTAGAGGTCACACGGTCGATGCCCTCGATGCCCTCCAGATTTTCCTCTACTTTGACCGTAATGCCACTTTCGACTTCCGCAGGAGACGCGCCAGGATAGGGTACTACGACCGTAAGAAAACGGATACGCTGTTTGGGGAAATTGGTTTTTTGGGTTTGCATCAACTGCAACGCGCCCAGCCCAATCAGCAAGATGAGGCAGAGGTTAACGATGGTGGGATGCTCAATGAAGTATCTTATGATGGATCGCATCTGGTCTTGATTTATAGTGGGTGGTGCCTGGTCAGCAAACTGCTCAGACGGTAGTGCGGTACCCGCAGGCAATTAACGTTTTGACAGGGTCGAGGGGGGCGTTCCTGACCTACGCTCGGGATCGTGGCTGGCGCGACTATCGTCGACGCTATCGTACCACCTGGTCTAAATGGATAAAATAATCCTTACTTCGCCTTAGCTTTAGTGCCGACGATGGGATCAATCGTACTTTCGGTAATGACGACTTGGCCATTTTTCAGCCCTTTGACCCAAACCTTGTTATCCGCATAATGGATGGGTTCGATGTCTTGAAGTCGAACGGTACCGTCCTGAATGAGGTGGACTTGATTGTTACGGTTGATGGCCGCGTTGGGCAGGGCTACTACGTCGTCAAAGCTGTTGGTAGCCAGTGTAGCCTCCAGAAATAGCCCCGCGCGGAGGCCCCGCCCGCTCAGCCGAATGAAAACGGGAACAGCCTGCGTAGCTGGGTCAATGGTTTGTCCGATGCGGTTGACGGTACCTGTCCACTCTTGGTCCGTACCACCGTGGCGGAGCTGGATTTTTTGACCCGCTTTGAGCAAATCAACCTGTGCCGAAGATATGGCAGCTTTGAGTTCGTAAACGTCCGTACGGCTGAATTGGGCCAAGGGTGTACCGGGGGCCACTACGCTGCCAGCGCTGACGTTACCCTGGGTAACTACCCCACTAAAAGGTGCTTTGATGCGATATTTCGGCAGCATCTCTTCGGCACTCTTAATGTTATAGTAAGTAGCGTAAACGTTATTGGCCGAAAGGAAAAACCGCAACTGGTCGTTGTTTACCACGGGAAGCTCAGGTAGGAGTTCTTCTGCTTTGAAGCTGCGGAGATACTCGTCCCAGGCCGTATGTGCGGTGGGGTAATCCAGCTTAATTTGAGACATAATACGCACCAGTGCGGCGTGGAACTGGCTGCGTTGTGCCCGCAAGCCCAGATGGTATTGTTGATCATCAACTAC
>JBCDIR010000648.1:0-2723 GCA_038748735.1 Bacteroidota bacterium
AACGATAATGCTTGTCCTACGGCACCAATTCGTTCGTACTTGCCTAACGATTTCGGCTTGTACAATATGGCGGGTAACGTCAACGAATGGGTACTAGACCTCTACCGTCCACTAACCACGGTTGACTTGGTCGATGCGGAAAACCACGACATGAACCCTTACCGTGGTAATAATTTCAAGCACATGATTAAGGACGAGGATGGTCGCCCCGTCGAGAAAGATAGCTTGGGTCGCCTCCGCTACCGCTACCTCGAAGATGGTGAAGCAGCTGAGCGCGATAACTACAAGCGTGGTGACGTTTACAACTATCTGGATGGTGATAAAGAATCAGAAGCCAACTACGCCACTGGGCGTCACACCCTCATCAGCGACGAGAGCCGCGTCTACAAAGGTGGTTCTTGGGCCGACCGTGCCTACTGGCTCACGCCGGGTACGCGCCGTTTCAAGGATGAAAACAAAGGTGACCGCGCCATTGGTTTCCGCTGCGCCATGATCCGTATGGGTGCGCCCACGGGTAATGACGAACAGAGTGGCCACCAGTTCAAGACGAAAAAGCGTCGTAGTCGCCGCTAGTATTGGTAGCTTTTAGCTAACCAATATAATACATCCCGAATTTTCGTTAGCACGAAAATTCGGGATTTTTTATGTCCTGCTGATGGATATAGCTTACTAATTCACCAACTCCATCCTACTATCCCACCAATAAATTACAGCCCCGCACGTCGCTCGCGTCCAAACGGCCCAATACTTCGAAACTTCCATCGGCGTAGACTCGACCGAGGTCTTGCGTAGCAATAAAACTGATGGTGTCTAGATTAGCTAGGTCAATGATGTTTAGTGCGCCGGCCTTGCCGTGGGGTAAGATACGTCCGGGGTCTGTGACTTCCCGAGCGAGTACCCGCATGGTCGGCGCGGGACGAAATTGATGGCCGACGGCGTAAGCCTGTGATAACAATTCTGTCATGCCGTACTCGGAATGAATTTGGGGTAACCCGAAAGCTTTTTCCAACCTTTGGTGCAGTTCTTGTCGGGTAATTTCTCTGCGGCGACCTTTCATACCGCCCGTCTCCATGACCGTGACGGAAGCGGGTAACCGTACTTGTCTTTCGGCCAAATCTAGCAGCGCAAAGCTGACGCCGAGGAGCAGGATACGCTGGCGCTGTGCCGTCGGTAAGCGAGCGTTTTGGGCTTCGACGGCCTCAATTCGCGCTAACAGCTCATCGTGATCATATAAGAAAAAGCCACCTCGTTCCGTATCCGATTGGTGGATAAAATCCTCCGCCATAAACAACAAACTGGAACCGGTGCGTTCCAGATAAGCGGGCAATAGGGCCAGTACGACCCACGTTGACAGAGGACCGTAGTACTGCTCGAACGTCCGCCGCGCATTTTGGCGATACGCCTGCGGGTCACGTAGCAAGTGACGGCTGGTCTGCTTCCCCGTCGTACCGCTACTAGTGAAGACGCGGTCGGCCGTCCAATTACCCGTTTGGAGATCGTAAGTTTTAAATAACTCGATGGGAAGGAAGGGAATGTCCGATAGCTGGCGAACGTCGGCTTGCTTGACGTTTAATAATTGCAGAAATTGAGCATAAACGGGGTTGTGCTGCGCCTGGTAGTTAAAAATAGCCAAGGCCAAGGCCCCGAAGTTTTGATCTTTCGCGTTATTAATGCGTTCTACTAATAATGATCTTTGCATAAAATGCTTCTCCTATGAATACTGTCGCCCCGCGATTTATATTTTTACTCACGATACTAGCGATGGGTATCACGTCCTGTATCAATCCGCCAGATTTCCCCATCGAGCCAGTTTTGACTTACGAAGGTACAAATAAGGATGCCCTGTTTCAGAACGCGCCGGGTTTTCCGAATGACACCCTGGAAATCTACCTCAAATTCACCGACGGCGATGGCGATATTGACACCGAAGAAGATCAGGCTAATATCGACATCAAAGATAGTAAAGGCTTGTGGGAAGGCGTACCGGTATTGTACAGCATTCCCGCTATCCCGGAAGAGGGTACGGGTAACGGCATCCGTGGCGATCTCACGCTGCGAATTACGAACGGCGGTTTATGCTGCGTCAATAGCAGTGGTATATTGTGTCAAACCAATTTTCCAGCAGGTGCGGCGGATACGATTAGCTTTACCATCCAGGTAACTGACAATGCCGGTAACAAAAGTAATATCATCCGCACGGACGTGATCGAGCTGATGTGTACGCAATAATAGGTTTAGTGCTTGCGCTTGTATTTCAGAATACTTTCTGGATCGGTACTCCCTAGCATGCTGAGTTGCAGTTCCTCCGGGGTATGCTTAACGATGGCGAAGCAGCTCTGGCTATAATCACTGGCCAGTACAAAGCAAGCTTTATCCGTCACCTGCCCGTCGCCACAGGCATTGGGGCAATTGCGGTAATAGACCATGTGCTCTTCTACTACTTTTTGGCCTTCGTAGAAAGAAATGTACTTACCGGGCTCGAAGCGCAGTTCTTCTCCTTCGTCGTAAGTCGACACCCACTCGCCCATCATTGGCACAAATTCTAGCGGTGCGGCGGCGACGCCCTTAGCCGTATACGATACAGGAATTGAATCGGCGGGCAAAGCAGGAATGGGTTCAGCTACCGTCTGCACGGGCGGAGAAACGTAAGTGCGAGGTGTAGCAGTAGTCGCAACGGGCTGACTAGCTTGCTGCGTCGTAGATTGGTCGCAACCCCAGATCAA
>JBCDIR010000649.1:0-2718 GCA_038748735.1 Bacteroidota bacterium
CGATGGCGCGGGAGTGGTACACGCCATGCAAGTTATTCAAACACTCCACCAATTGGGTTACCAACCCCTGCGGACCATTCGCTGTGTATTATTCATGAACGAAGAAAGTGGACTCGGTGGCGCGCGCGCCTATTGGCAAGCCTCCAACGAAGCCGGAGAGTACCACCTAGCTGCCTTAGAGTCGGACGCTGGTGGATTTACCCCACGCGGTTTTTCCTTCGATGCGGACGATAGCGTTTACACCCCCAAGTTTCAGCAAGTGTATAAGTGGCTGCCCCTCCTCGAACCCTACGGCCTAGCCCTCTACAAAGGTGGCTCCGGCGCAGATATTTCGGGGCTGAAGTCACAAAAAGGTCTATTAATCGGCTTTCGTCCCGATTCGCAGCGCTATTTTGACTACCACCACGCAGCGACCGACGTTTTTGAGGCCATCAATAAACGGGAGTTGGAGCTGGGAGCGGCGTCCATCACAGCTTTAGTTTATCTGCTGGATAAATATGGCTTGCAGTGAAAATCACTCAGTTTTTGACTTCTTTCATCTTGATCAAAAACAAGCTCGTCGCTACTCGAAAGTCTTCTTTTTTAGCGTTGAAGAGAATGAACTCTTGCCACTCTCCTACTTTTGGCGTTATGCGTAAGCGCTTTTTCGTAGTTCCCACGCGTACGGGCATCGCAAAATCGGCCACATCCGCTTGCCAGCGGTAATTGATGAGGAGTTGATCGTCTTTTTCGGTCAGTTGATACTCTAAGGTTGGCACCTGTGGATAGTAGAGATACTGTTCAAAAAAAGCGGTCCAGTCACGGTCCGTTTGTTCGTTAACGTAGCGGAGGAAGTCTTGGGTGGTCACTAAACTCAACGCGTTATTGCGGTAAAAACCTTTAAAGATTTGAAACCATTTTTCGTCGTCGCCAATAGCGTGACGCAGCGTATGCAATATCCAAGCACCTTTGAAGTAATGGTCGCTACCGTCCCAATCTTCCCAGTTGACCCCCAGCGGACCGAGGACGGGTTCTTGGTTGAGGATGTACAATTTTTGCTTATCCAAGTAGCGAACGGCGTCGGCGTAGCTCATGGTATATTCCACAAATAACGCCTCCAAATAGGTGGTAAATGATTCTTGTATCCACATTTCAGCCAAGTCCGCCACACCAATGCTGTTGCCGTAGTATTCGTGTCCGGCTTCGTGGACAATAATGTAATCCCACTGCATGTCGCGGGGAATCATGCCGCCGAGGTAGCCCCGCATATATTTGTTTCCGTATGCAATGGCTCCCTGGTGTTCCATACCCAAATACGGTGTTTCTACCAGCGCAAATCCATCCTCCCAAAACGGATAGCGGTCCATATAGTGCTCGTAGCACGCCAGCACTTGGTGCGTTTGTTTGAAATGCTCACGGGCGCGGTCTTCGTTGTAATCCATGACGTAGTAATCCAGTGCTAACGTATCCTGGTTTTCGGCCGTATATACATCGTGAAAGTGGGTGTAGTGTCCAATATTGAGTGTCACGTTATAGTTGTCGATGGGGTACGATACGAACCATTCGTAGCGCGTCTGCCGCGTTTTCTTTAGTGGAACGGTTTTCCGTAAGTTCCCATTCGCCACCGCCACAAAGCGGTCCGCTACGGTAAGTTTAATCGCCATACTATCCGGCTCGTCAGAAAGGTGATCTTTGTTGGGCCACCACAGGCTAGCACCGTCTCCTTCGCAAGCCACCGCTATCCACGGGCGTTTCTTCTGGTCTTGCCCCCAAACGAAGCCGCCATCCCAGGGAGCGTTGCGGGCCACCGTAGGTTGACCGTGGTAGTGCATACGTATCCGATCATCGGTTTCAGCCGATTGAGTACTAGGGAACTTGACGAAAACGGCATTAGCCACCCGCTCAAATTCCAGTGCCTGCCCCCGCCACGTCACCTGATCCAGCGACATATTTTCGTACAAATCTACCTGCAAAGTCGTAAACGGTTCTACCACCCGGTAGTGCATGTCCACCGAACCGGTAATGGAGCGTTTTTGGTGATCCACGGTCAAGTCCAACTCATAAAAAGTGACGTCGTAAGCCGTACGCTCCGGGCGCAAACTTCCACGTAAGGTATCCGCCCGCGAGAAGGTATAATCATCGTAAAAATCGCGTTGAGCAAAAAGAAAGCTACTCGTAAGAACAAGCGCTAAGGAAAGGACAAGTCTCATGCGTGTGCAGCTAAATGGTGGAAGACAAATATACACAAAATGGGCGTGGTGGGCCTAGTCGTACGTTTGGCAACGCTAGCTCATCAGGAGCTGCGACCTAACAAGAGGTATCTGTAAGTCTGCCCCGACTTGCGCAATAGGTGCAAACTAGTAGGCTCGAACTCTACGCGTCGCATTGCGACTGCTTGTGAACAGACAGAGTAGTTAAAACACGCAGAATAAAGAAGGCCACCAGCAAACTGATGACCTTTTCGTAGTCCGTACGGGAAGATCGAATGCTGACGCTAACGGTCAGCATCCTGACAACTGCACAGCAGTTCGTCAGGGCCCGTGTTACCAGGATGAAAACCTGGCGTATTCTAGTTTTCTGGATGACAGTCACGACCTACGTAAAACTGATCGTATTTAGACATGAAAGCAAGTAATCGTTTCCGGGACACTGAACACCAGCAAAACCAAAACGATGATATTCAATCTGAGAAAACAAACTGACCTGCCACCGATTACCATCAATGACAACGAGATAGAG
>JBCDIR010000650.1:0-2715 GCA_038748735.1 Bacteroidota bacterium
GTCGGATGTGGTTTACAGCGGCGACCGTGCCCTGAAAGTTACTTGGAACCGTGACCCGAGTCGCTGCGAGTGGGCGGGTTTTGGCATCGGTTGGGATGATTGGGTGGGCAAGGACCTGTCGGACATCTTTGAGTACGCGGCTATCCAGATGCAGGTGCGTACGGTGGAGGGGAAAATGTTCGGTTTACCCGCCGTACTGACATTTGAGGATTACAGCGGGGGGATGGCTTTTGCCTATGTGGGGGCTTCCTACTTTGAACGCACTAATCTCGATGAAGAGTGGCAAAAAGTAACCGTACCACTCCAGAATTTTGACATTAATACCGAAAATTTAGACCCCAGTAACATCAAGCAACTAATGTTTGAACTCCAGCAGGGGGGCGCCATCTACCTGGATGATATCAAGCTGATTTTTTACACGCCGCCGCCACCCGTCGTTTACCTGCCCGACGAGCCGGAGGAACGGCAACCGACTTATCCCATCACCCTATTTGCTGATGACTTTGTCAATGGTAATGGTTGGGGACTCCTCGCGGATGATTGCCAGCGTATTCAATTGACGAATGACGCTCCGCTGGAAGGACAACGGGTCATCCACGCCGAGTGGGATACCAGTAAAGAAGACTGCTATTCGGTCGCTATTGGTGCTAGTTGGAACCAGTGGTTTCCCGTTAATTTGCAAAAGGAAAAAGGAGACCTTTATCTTTCCCTAGCCATTAAAAGTGAGGCAACGCTAGCGGACTTAGCCAACGTTCGTATCGGTTTTGAAGATTATGAGCGGGCCAAGTCGTTCGTTTCCGTGGAGACGAAGTACTTATCGGGTAGCTATCAGCCCGGGCAGTGGCAGACCGTTCGCATTCCGATCTCGGCTTTTGACCAGGCGCCCTTTGATATGCAGCGCGTCAAGCAGTTATACATTCGTATGGAAGGAGCGGGGGAGTGCTGGTTGGATGATATACAACTGGTGCGTTAAAGGCCTATCATCAGCAGTAGTCTTCCTATTCCAGATTTTGCTGTAAAGTTAAAACTCGGGAAGTAGGGCGGGTAAAACGCTAACTTGGTCCAATATTTTTTGCCGTTTGGCACTAATCAGGCCACTTTGGACCCGAAACGAAAACCACCCGCAATGAAAAAGATTTTACTCTGGCTACTACCTGGCTTTCTTATTTTCGGTGCTTTCAAGGCTTACCGTGCCTACCAGTGGAAGCAAGAAGAAAAGCGCCGCGCCACCTATTACGAGAATCTCCAAGATACTTCCTCGCCAACGGTTACCTCCTTACGCGATTCGCTGTTGATTACCTATCGTCAAGAAAAGCGAACCATCCACGTTTACGTGCCACCCAGTTACGCTACGGATACACTCCGGCACTACCCCGTTATTTATATGTTAGACGGAGAATCGTCTTTCAATGACCTAGAAAACGAAGGGCCAGAATGGGAAATCGATGAAGTCATCAACGCAGCTGAGGCAGCAGGTAAAGCGAGTGCTATTGTTATTGGTATCAACCAAGCCGAAAACCGGGATGCGGAATATACACCCTGGATCAATGAGGATAATCCCGAAGCTCACGGTGAGCAGTTTACGCAGTGGGTCGCTTACGAACTAAAGCCCTGGGTCGACGCCAGTTACCGTACTCAAACCAGCGCTAGCGCCACAACTATTGGCGGTATATCGCGTAGTGGTATGATGGCCTATTACATGCTCATGGCCGAGCCGCAAGTATTTGGTAACGCTATTGTACAGTCTCCCTCTATGTGGGTAGACCGTGATCGGCTGTTCGCTATGGAACTCACGCCGGAGCAATTAAAAGATAAAAAAGTCTTCGTTAGCGTAGGTGAATACGAAGGTCGGATCATGATTCCTGCTGCCGAAGACATTTATGAGAAATTCAGCGCCTACGGCTTTGGCCCCGATCAGGTTCATTATGAATTGATTGAGGGCGAAGGACACTGGCATTTGACTTGGCGCAAGTCGTTTGCGCTGGCGTATCCGTGGTTGATGGAGTAGCTATACCTTCAACACCAATTTCCCCATCTTCTGCCCGCTAAATAGACGTAAAAACGTCTCGTGAAAGTGTTCAATACCTTCGTAGATGTCCTCGCGGCTGTGGAGTTTGCCTTCGGCCATCCACTGGCCCATTTCGGCGGCGGCCATGCGGTAGTCCTTGGCGTAATCCAGTACGACCATACCCTGCATCTTGGCGCGGTTGACCAGGAGCGAAAGGTAGTTTTTGGGGCCCTCAATGTCGCTCCAGTTATTGTACTGTGAGATGGCGCCGCAGATGACCACACGGGCGTGCATGCGTAAGCGGGCCAGCGCGTGGTCTAGAATTTCGCCGCCGACATTGTCGAAGTATACGTCTACGCCTTTGGGCATATGTTCGCGTATGCCGTGGGGTACGCTGCTGTTTTTGTAGTCAATACACGCGTCGAAGCCGAGGGTTTCCACTACGTATTTGCATTTTTCTGGTCCGCCCGCAATACCGACGACTTCGCAGCCTTTTATCTTTGCAATTTGGCCAACCACACTACCCACGGCCCCCGCTGCGCCGGACACTAAGACGCGGTCACCTGCTTTCAGTTCGCCTACGCGTAGGATGCCAAAATAGGCCGTCATGCCGGGCATGCCGAGGGTGCCGATATAGGTAGGCATCGGCGCTAAGTTGGTGTCAATTTTGTACCAAGTATCACCGTTTGTAACGCAGTATTGTTGTA
>JBCDIR010000651.1:0-2713 GCA_038748735.1 Bacteroidota bacterium
GGACAAGGAATACACGGGTACGCTACGCTTGGGGGCTACTACTCCCTCTTACGATGCCGAAACGGAGGTAGACCAGGAATACCCCTATCAGCACATCACGGCGGAGGCGCTAGCGACTGCCCGCCAACAATTTGTGGGTACCCAACAGCAGGTTCCGCCCATGTTTTCGGCTATCAAAGTCGACGGTCAGCCTCTCTACAAGCGGGCGAGAAAAGGAGAAACCATCGAGATCAAGTCGCGGACGGTCCATCTGCACGCCTTTGAGCTGACACGGACGGAACTGCCTGAAGTCGATTTTCGCTTGCATTGTTCCAAAGGTACCTACGTGCGTTCGCTCGCTTACGATTTTGGTAAGGCGCTGGACAGTGGCGCGTATCTCACGGCCTTGTGTCGGACCAAAATTGGCCAGTATCACCTGCGTGATGCCTGGAATTTAGAGACACTCATTGCCCAATTGGATGAACGGATTGCCGTCGAGATGGTTGGATAATTATGAAACAAGTATTGCGTACCTACACCCCCACTAGTAACGATCAGCTTTACCTCTACCTTGGTATCGCTCTGGCGGTACTGATGGGTGGACTGTGTTATTGGCTGCTGCAACGCGGCGGCGATAAAGGTCAGCGGACCAACCGCATCATCCTAGCGATGCTGGCGTTTTTTGTGGGCATGATGGCCATGGCTACCGCCTTTTTTAGTGGCTGGAACCTACAAAAGCAGGGTAAAGTAGAACTGTACGCCGAGCAACTGGTGATTGGTTCGGCAGTTATTCCCTTTGATCAGATCCGTAATATTGCCATGCGCCGCGATGGGGGTAACTCCATGCTGGGCATCACGGACGACGCTACGGTGAGCGTTGTGCTATTGATCGAACGCCGCGATGGACGCACGTTTGCGCTCAGTAGTCAGCACTATCCGGTCAACGAAATAGCGACGGAACTCAAAGAACTGACGGAGTCTGCTGCCGACTAATTTACGATGGCCAAGCAACGGCAGCTCGCAACTTTAACAGCACTAAAAGCAGGACTATTCCGGGTTTCTACTATATTTGTCGCCAGCGCAGGGGCTATGAGACACGTATTTTGACCCTACGTATAGAAACTACAACTTACTATCCAGTGGATTTATCAGATTTGAGTTCGTCAATATCCTTCCGCAAACGCTACCTAGCGATTTTTATTCTTCTCCTCGTGGCGGGTTTGTCATTTGCAATTTATGGTGATGAAGATACGGAGGCATCCACCAATACGGTGAAGCTCTCAGCCTTTCCCGTCACTATTCCGACCATGGGCTGGGGGTTCGCCCTTGATACGTTACAAGTGGCGGAGGGGCTCATTCAGAATGGGCAGTCCTTATCGGACCTGTTGATGGCCGAAAATGTAACGGCCGAGGCTCGTTTACAGCTCATCGAAAACGCTGCGGCGGTTTTCGATTTGACCTCCATGCGCGCCGATAAGCCCTGGATTCAGCTTTCGGTAGACAGCACGCAGGAGACGAATTACTTGGTGTACGAACCTTCCGTATACAGCTATATTATTTTTGATTTACAAAACGAAAACCGCGTTTGGAAAACGGAGCGCCCCATCAGTCGAGAAATTCGTTCGGCGGGGGCCATCATTGAGGGTTCGCTGTGGAACGCTATGGTAGACCGGGGGTACAGCTACGGCCTGACGACCAAAATGGAAGACGCGCTCCAGTGGACGGTTGATTTTCACCACTTGAAAAAAGAAGACGAGTTTCGCCTGATTTACGAGCAAGAGTTGATCGAGGGGGAACCCGTATCGGTCGGTAACGTCATTGCGGCCCAGTATTTATCGGGTGACAGTACGTATTACAGTGTTTATTTTGACCACGAAGACAAAGAAGTAGCGGGCTATTACAACGAAGACGGCAAGCCGATGAACGCCGGTTTTTTGAAGGCTCCCGTTAAGTATTCTCGTATTTCTTCTGGTTTCAATCCTTATCGTTTGCACCCCGTTTTGCGCTACCGTCGACCACATTACGGCACGGACTACGCAGCGCCCTACGGCACGCCGATCATGGCCGTCGCCAACGGAGTCGTCACTAAAGCCGAGCGCCGGGGTGGTAATGGTAATTACGTCAAAATTCGCCACAACGAGACCTACGAAACCCAGTATTTGCACATGCAAAAGTTTGCTGCGGGTATCAAGCCCGGGGTGAGCGTACGCCAAGGGCAGACCATCGGTTACGTGGGTTCTACGGGGCTTGCTACGGGACCGCACGTCTGTTTTCGCTTTTGGCAAAACGGCAAGCAGGTCGATCACCGCAAGCTCAGTTTCCCACCCGCGAAAGCCCTTCCAGACAGTCTGCTGACGGCGTTTCTCCAAGTTCGTGACGAATACCTCCCACAACTCGAAGCCATCCAGCCCATGCCCATCGTACCCGAAGTAACGGATTGTACAGAGGAAGAACAGGAGCAATCCGTCGAAGTGACCACCGTGCAGCCCGCTACCGAGCCGAATACAACGGAAACAACAGCAGTAGCCGGGCCGGTGCAGGACGATTTGTTGTGATTTTTTCTTTATGAATCTTAGGTGGTATTTACTTATCTCGTCCCTAAACGAGGCAATTACGGGGAATTCTGCTATCGACCGGTAGCGGGTTAGGGGAAGTGTACACTGAGACCAGCGATAGCTTTTTCCTTACTGCGGACCCACATGGCTAATGCCCAGAACCCGCCATTCCAGTCACC
>JBCDIR010000652.1:0-2680 GCA_038748735.1 Bacteroidota bacterium
AAAATAAAAAAAACATCAACATCAAAATCATGGCAGCGGTGGAGACTAAGAAGAGAAGCCAGTCCATGCGCGTGCTGTCGTTTTCGGTCGTTGTGCTCATTGTTGAAAATTTTCCGCAAAGGTACGCTGGTAATGTGTAACGCGAAAGTAATATCGCACTAAACTTTGTGCCGGGCCGCGTGTTGCACCATCAAAACCACGCTATGGCGGAACAACCTATCGTAATTATTGGCGCGGGCGTCGCGGGTTTAGTGGCTGCTTTGGAACTCGAAAAGGCCGGCTATCAACCCGTTTTGCTAGAAGCTACCGAGCGTGTGGGTGGACGTGTCAAGACTGACCTGCGGGATGGCTTTCGTCTGGACCACGGCTTTCAAGTTCTTCTGACGGCCTACCAGGAGGCGCAGCGCTACTTGGATTACGAGGCGCTGGACCTCCGTCGTTTTCGTCCGGGGGCGGAAATTTACAAAGCGGGTAAAAGCTACGCCCTCAGTGATCCGCTGCGGGAACCTACGCGTATTTTTCAGGCGGCTTTTTCGCCCGTGGGTTCTTTAAAAGATAAATTTTTAGTGTTTAAGCTCACCCAGGAGTTGGGCCGTGCCGAAGTAGCCAGTTTATTCCCCAACGAGCAACAGCGCAGTAGTGCGGACTTCCTAAAAGACTACGGTTTTAGCACCGCTTTCATCGACGATTTTTTCCGTCCGTTTTTCGGAGGGATTTTTCTGGAAAACGAACTCAGTACTCCCGCACCGATGCTGCAATTTGTATTCAAAATGTTCGCTGCGGGCCACGCCGCCCTACCCGCCGCTGGCATGGAAGCCATTCCGCAGCAACTGCTGTCTCGCCTGCAACAAACGACCGTTTACTACCAAGCCGAAGTAGCACGCATTGCCGACCAAAAAGTCTACTTAACCAACGGAGAACAGCTGGATTACGGTGCGCTCGTCATCGCTACGGACCCTAGTTCCTTGCTCCCGCAGCTAGCGGGAAATGCTACGCCTTATCACGCGACCACCACTTGGTATTTCAGCAGTACCAACAGTCCGCTGTCCCCCAAACTGATCGGTTTGGTACCGAACCCTCAGCGGCAGGTCAACAACGTTTGTACCGTAGAAAGCGTAGCGCCTGATTACGCGCCCGCTGGCCAGCAACTCGTGTCCGTTACGCTCCGCGACATCCCTACCCAAGCCCAGGCGGAGGATGCAATTATTCAAGAGTTACGCGAACTGACGAACCGTCCCGACTGGGATTTGCAGCCAGTCGCCCGCTACGACATTCCGCAGGCGCTACCCGCACTCGATCAGTTAGATTACAGCTACACGGCCACCGAAGCCCGTGTGACGGACAACATCTTTCTGGCGGGGGACCAGTTGCTCTTCGGCTCCCTCGATGCTGCCATGCGCAGTGGCCGACTGGCTGCGGAGGGCCTCATTGAGACCATTTCCGACCTAGTGATTACTTGACCAGTTCGACTTTGTCGATGAAGTATTTCGTCTTTCCCTGCCAGGGCATATTCTTGTAGACCTCGCGGTATTCCAGCTTCACTTTCTTACCCTCTAACTCCTGAAGCTGTTGGTATACTTCGTCATTGGTCGTGCTGAAGTCCCAGATATTGCCGACCACACCGCCATCGTTGGAGCTGAATCCGCCGAGGTTGAGCTGGCCTTCGTAGGTTTTAAATACGACGCCCTTACGGGTGATTTTGACGAGTTCTCCGGCACGGGTACCGTCGCTGTACGTCCATCCAGCTCCCCAGACGCCCAGTAACGCTAGAACGATGACGATGGCAAATACCCACAGGAAAAAGCGTTTCACACTGCGACCTACGCTCTCCGCTCCTTCTTTGACGACTTGTTGAAATTCACTCATTAGTTGTTATTTTGTTGGCAAATTGTAATTGGTTAGCCGAGGCTGACAACCACGGCTATTGGAACCAACGATTTCCTGGCTCTCGGCTCAGCCGAGACCCGGTAAATAATTATGGCAAATTTACGCAAACGTGATGATCAGCCTTCTCTATTCACTGCCTTTCGTGTTGATATTCGCCTATTTGCTGCAAGTCAATGTGAGGCTGTATCACACTCCCACCCTAGTAACATCACTAACGGGGCGTTATAATGCGGGTGTCCATGCCCAGTTGCAACACTTAAAAATAGCCCTACACGGAACTGCTGGCGAAGAGATGCAGCAGTTGTATCCAGAAGGTTACGTTTTTCTACACGCGCTTTACGGCCTAACTTGGACGGAACTCTTGCGCGAAATCACCCAAGAAAACGAAATCTATACCGAGGCAATCACCGAGGTCCGCTGGGCTATTGAGCGACTAGAAAGCGATACGGCACAGCAAGTCTTTGAGCCACAAATGCACCCCACTTACGGTGTGTTTTACCAAGGTTGGCTAAATTATCTACGAGCTAGTTACCTAGAGCGGCTCTCCGAGCCTAAGCAGGATAGCGTACAAGTTCATCGTTACCAGCTAGCCTGTGAAGAATTAGCAGCATCTTTTTCTAAACACTACACTCCTTTCTTATTCTCCTATCCCGGTGGCTGCTGGCCAGCTGACAACCTAGTCGCTCTAGCCGCGCTATCCAAGCATGACCGCATTTTGCCCAGCCGTTTCCACAAAAGTGTACAGATATGTCTCAAACGTATACAAACTAAACTGGATGATAATGGGTTAATT
>JBCDIR010000653.1:0-2674 GCA_038748735.1 Bacteroidota bacterium
GATCACCTTGTCTGTATCGTAGTGGCGGTGGGTGTAAAGGGTGAGGTAAGTAGCCGCGTCCGCCTCCGTTGCCTGCTGTTCCGACTCGGACTGGTCATTACCACAAGCCACCAAGAAGATAGCGAAAAATAGTACGGTGAAGAATTTTTGCATAACGTCTGTTGAATAATGATGGTAAAAAATTTGGTAGCCAGCGTATTAATTCGAGCGACGAATTCGTAGGCGCTCGTGAAAGGTCTGTCTCGCGTGCTGTAATAGTTCTCTCAGCTGGTGCAGCTCCTGAATCGATAAAGTAAGGTAGGTGCGCATAGTCGGTATTTCTACTTCAATACAACGCTCGCTAGCGTCGATCAGACCATCATAAATGACCAGATTGTAAGCCATCGCATTCATCAGCATTTGAATGCCTGTATCCGATAAGTCTAGCGAAATAGGGCCGTACTGAACGTGGTACAGCTGGCATTCGTAACAGAATACGATTTGATGGTCGACTCCTTCTGAGATGAGTTCAAAGGGCTGCTGAAAGTCATATATGTATTGCATAAGATCCTCCTCAAACGCTTACCAAACGACGGCTGGCCAAAGCCAGCCGTCTTCGTACTCACTAGTTAACTTTATTATTACCAAACATACCTAATAGAAAGTATAAAGTACCTAGTGCTTATCCAATAGCAGGTAATTGTTTGTTTTTATTTAGACTAAATCTAATTAAGCGCAATTTAGCGCCTAAATCGCATACCCGCAGCAAAATGGGGGAAAAAGAAAAAGGCTTGACAATCTTATGACAAATAGCGAGCGCTAGCGCGGAAAGTTAATCGGTCTGGGTCGGACCGAAACCGCCTCCAAAAAAGCCAATAAATCGTTGATCTCCGCTTCGCTGAGGCCGAGTGGTTGCAGACTGCTGTCGTGTACGATTTCTATGGTCATGGTGTCACGGACCCGCTTGGGGATGCGCTGGGGCATTCCGCTGTTGTACATCGTCAGGACTTCGCGCAGTTCGAGGATATTACCGTGATGGAGGTAGGGACCCGTATAGGCTACATCGCGTAGGCTGGGTGTGCGGAAGTGGCCAATATCTTCCGTGTTTTTCGTGACGTAGTAGCGCCCCAGGTCCTGCTGTGGCCGGCCGTAGAGGTGTTGACCACTATTGTGGAATTGCTGGTCAGAAAGCAGCGCACCATGGTGGCAATTGAGACAACGCGCCTTGGTACGAAACAGGTGCAGCCCTCGAATCTCTTGATCGGTAAGCGCCGCATAATCGCCCGCTAGGAAACGGTCAAAGCGACTCTTACGGCTCCGGATCGTTTTTTGAAACGCTACCAATGCCTCTACGATACCCGCCACGGTTATGGTGTCCGTGCCCAGTGCTTGTGCGAAGCGGGCCGGATAATCCGTAGCGTTCAATTTGGCGGGTAAACTCGCCAGGGACTGGTTCATTTCCGTAGCGTCTTGTAGTGGAAAAAGGGCTTGCTCTTCCAGGCTCGTGACGCGTCCGTCCCAAAAGAAGTGTTCCCAAGCTGCCACGTTGAGGAGCGAAGGCGCATTGCGCAGTCCCCGCTGCCGATTGTGGCCGAAACTTTGGCGTAGGCCGTCGCCCCAACCCAGTTCTGGATGGTGACAATTGGCACAACTGATCTGATTGCTCTCCGATAAGATGGGATCAAAGAAGAGCCGCTTGCCTAAGTCTACCAGCGGCTTCGGCGGACGTTCTACGGCTAGTTCCGAAAGGGGCGTTAGTTCTTGGTGTACGACACCACGGTCTAGCGTAGGCGCGGGCCACTGCGCACTCGGGCGGGCGTAGGCGCTGCGCAATTCGGAAGGGATAGGCGTAGCCTTTGGCCCGCTGGGTAGCAGGTTGGGTAACAGCAGTACACAACCGAATAAGCCACCGCAAATGAGCCAAAGACTACGTATCACTTAATTTTTACTGTTTCACAATTTCTACCAACAAACGACCTTGTTCTGCTAGCAATTCGAGCTGGTAGCTGCCCGTTGGCAAGTCGCTGAGGTCAAATTGGTGCTGCGGCGCGCCGCTGGGCCATTCGCCGTTGCGGACCGTCTTGCCGTTGAGGTCGAAGATACGGAAATTCGCTTTTTCTAAACCTTCAACGAGCTGCAGGGTGAACACATTGCGCACCGGATTGGGGAATGCCTGCACCGCTTCAATTCCAAATTCGTTGACGCTGCTCACAATCGACGAACCGCGTAATTGCAAGGCAAAAGAGGTGTCGTCCGCACTGCTTTCGATGGTCAAATCACTGGTGTGTTCCCCTTCGACCGTCGGGGCGTAAGTAACCGAAAAGCTGGTGGATGCGCCCGCTGCCAAGGTGGTAGCCAAACCGCTGTCATCCACACTGAAGTGCGTCAGGTCGTCCAGTTGCACTGCCGTGAGGTCAATGTCCAGGACACTAGGGTTGGTGATGGTGACCACTTGCGTGGAATCCTCCGTCAAGATCACTTCCCCGAAGTCGATGATGTCGTTTTCGGCCAGCTCCCCCGCGTCCGTCGCTACGGTTAACGTTAAGACAGGAACCTCGGCGGTGCCTGCTACGTAGAACTCGACCGTGTCTAAGCCACTAGGGACAGGCACCAATACGTAGAACGAGTCCAGGAAGCTACCCGCTTCGTCGGGTTCAAACTCCAGTGCAATACTCCCCGTTTCACCGACAGCCAA
>JBCDIR010000654.1:0-2668 GCA_038748735.1 Bacteroidota bacterium
AAGATAGGGTTTAATCCTGGTTTGGGTCGCCATAATAATGCAGTTTAGCATATACACAGACCGTACCAAGCGTCACTTCACGACAACTTGACAGCAAACATACGCCCACGACTGCCGAATATGCAGACCGAAATCAGAGTAAGGAGGGTATTTCCTTTTGTTGGGGCAACCTTGAGGTTTACCAAACTTTTTGGAAGTTTAATAAACCGATTTTTTCAGCAATTCCTATCTTCCCCTGAAAAAGTGAACCGCAATCTTTTACCCCAATTAATTTTACTCCTACTGGGTGGCGTCCTTACCGCCTGCGGAGAAGACACTACTACCGACATCCGCGCCTACTATTTCCCGCTGCGGGAACTGACGGACGGCCTCGTCTACGAATACCGCGACGTGCGCAACGATTCCCTCACCGCCGACTACTGGTACTACCGCAGTTTGCCTACGGATACGGCTTTCTATTTTACCAAAGCCCTGTACCAAAACGACTTTACCCAACGCCAACTCTACCGGGAAGAGATGGTCGCCAACGGTATACTCGTGCGAGACTTATTTATCTACGAGAATGATTCCACCGGGCAGCAAATTCCCGTACAAGCGCAGATTCTGCAAGCCAATACGTTTCCGTTTGAGGTGGTCGACAGCACGCTGAGCTACCCCTACCGAGCGCGGTTCCAACTCCCGTCCCAGCCCCACGGACAGACTACGCTCAACATGCAACGTCGGTACTTGGGGGATACGACCTACCGATTTCAGGGCACCACTTACCCCGCCATCCAATTTGCTATCAGCGGCTCCGTCGATCAGCGCGATTCGATCATTGGGGATATTGAACCCCATTTCAAAGGAAGAGAAATCTACGCTAAAGGGATTGGCCTCGTCTATTACCAAAGAAGTTTTGGGCAGGTGAGCGGCCTACAACACCAACTGGTAGCGCGCTATCCGATGACGGAATTGGAGCGGCGGGCGTTGGAGCAACAGTAGGTCGAGGAACTTTTCAAGCGCTAAAGGGTTGTATCTTTGTGGTTAAAATCGCAGTGATGGATAGGTGGTTTTTCTTTTTAGTGACAATCGGACTGGTGCAGACCGCAGTGGCGCAGCTCAGCTTCACTGACATCGCTCCCGAAATCGGTATTGCCCATTCCTACAACTCCGCCCTCCTCGGCGGTGGCGTCAGTTGGTACGATTTTGACGGCGACGGTTGGGACGATCTCACCCTGGCGACGGCTTCCGGCGAAACCATCCACTTCTATCGCAATAACGAAGGCACCTTCGAGCGTTTGCCGGACTTGGTTGACAATACTGACGAGGCCAAACAGCTTCTCTGGGTAGACATCGACAACGACGGCGATCAGGACTTTTTCGTCGTCACGCGTAATAACGTCAATCGGCTTTACGAACAGACGGACACCCTCGTCTTCGAAGACATTACGCTGGCGGCGGGTCTCCCCTCCTACCAGAGCTTCACCTACGGCGCTGCTTTTGGTGACTACGACCGCGACGGCTACGTAGACCTCTACTTTGGCTTACGCCTAAACGGGACGGGCTTTCCCAACCAGCACCTCATGTTCCGTAATAACGGAGACAACACCTTCACCAATACGACCGCCGCCACCATGACCACTGACTCTAGTGGCTTGCAATTTTGTTCCAGCTTCATTGATTACAATAATGACAACTGGCCGGATTTGTACACGGCACACGACCGCGAGGCGAACCCTAACACTTTATTAGAAAACAATGGTGATGGTACTTTTAGTGATACCGGATCTGCCGCCAATGCCGATTTAGCTATTGAGGCCATGTCCGTTACGCTGGGGGATTATAATAACGACGGCTGGCAAGACATTTACTGCACCAATATCGCCGAGGGTAGCAAGTTCTTAGTCAACGAGGGGCCAGATAGTACGGGGCAGGTCGTGTTTTCCGAACAAGCTAACGCCGCCGGCATCGGCTTTTTTGGCATGGGTTGGGGTTCCGTCTTTTTGGACGGCGACAACGATGGTGACCAGGACCTCTACGTGAGTGGCTCCTCTGCGGGTAGTGACGCTATTTCTGCCGCTTATTTTCAAAATGAGAACGATGGTACTTTTAGTCAGCCGGAGCTTGGCTTTGTCGGTGATACCGCCATTAGTTATAACAATGCCATCGGTGATTACAATCAGGATGGCTATCCAGACCTAGCGGTTATCAATGTCTTTCCGTTCACTAGCGCGGTTTGGAGTAGTCCGCCACTGGATAACAACTGGCTCAAAATCAAACTAACGGGGGTGGAGAGTAACCGAAACGCCATTGGCGCGCGTATCACTTGCTTTACGGACAGTGTCCAACAGCAGCGCTATTTACAGTGTGGAAATGGCTTTTTGGGACAAAATTCCGGGACCGAACTATTTGGTTTTGGCGGTCATTCCCTAATCGACTCCGTACAGGTGTTGTGGCCGAGCGGCCAAGTAGATCGGCTCTACGCGATGCCCGTCAATCGGCAGATTTGCCTGAGGGAAGGTAGCACGCAGCTCAGCCCCGTCGTGGGCTTTGATCCTTTATTGCTAAGCTGTCGTCCCGATACATTCGCCGTAGTACCTAATAAGAGTACAGACCTACAGCTCAGCGAGTTGCAAGTTTACCCTTCCCCCACGCGCGATATCTTGCAATTAGATCACCCCAATCTGAA
>JBCDIR010000655.1:0-2667 GCA_038748735.1 Bacteroidota bacterium
AAGACGAGGACATGGAGGTGGCCCACCGTCAAGCGACCCAAGCTCCAGCCCCGAGGAAGGACGCGGCCGAGGGTAACTTTGAAGGAAGCTGCCCGGCGCGTTTGTGCTTCGTTTTTGGTGGCCGTAAACGCTAATTCGCCGTCGTCGTCGAGCTTTTCTACCAGTGCTACCATATAATCACTGATGGCAAGAATACCGGGAAAGTTGATCAGCGCCGCATCGTCAATGGGCTTGTGGTAGTCACCGTGGGTGCCGCTGAAAAAGTGCAGTACGGGAATGTCTTGCAAATAGAAAGAAGTGTGATCCGAAGCCCCCACGCCCGAGGCCGTCGTCTTGGTTTGGATACCGCCAACTTTGACGGAATTGACCGCCTCGGTCCAACTCGGAGAAGTCCCTACGCCGTTGATCAGCAGCACCTTTTCTTCGTTCAAACGGCCTACCATGTCCATATTGAACATATAATTAACCGTACCCAGGTCAACGGTCGGAGCCGCAACCCACCGCTTGGAACCGATCAATCCCAATTCTTCACCAGAAAAGGCAATGAAGAGGTAATTGTTGTTTTGGGCTTTGGGGTTGTCTTTTAGTCGCGCAGCGATGTAGAGGAGGGCCGCAATACCGCTGGCGTTGTCGTCCGCACCGTTGTGAACGGCGGGTTCGCCCGTGTAGAGGGACCCGAAGTTGCCGTAACCGAGGTGGTCGTAGTGTCCACCGATGACTACCGTGTTTTCTGCGCCGTTGTCGAGCATAGCTACTACATTTTTACCTACCCGTTCTTCCCCCGTGGCCGCGTGAGGATTGGTACGGTAGGTGAAGTCGAACTCGTGGAACCACGTGCCATTATCCCCCTTGGGCGTAAGTCCGAGCTGAGCGTAACGCCACGCAATGTAGTCCGCAGCGAGTTGCTCGCCTTGCTTACCCGTTTCGCGGCCTTCGAGGTAATCGGAAGCGAGGTAGACCAGGTCGACTTGTACTTGCTGGAGAGCGTCCGTACCTTGGGCGCTGATGCTTATTGTGAAGAAAAGTACGATGGGGAGTAGGAAAATACGGTTCATTTTTGCTTTCATTTATTAGTGAATAAGTCAGAAATCACTTTGTCAATCACACAAAGATCGGGGAATTTTGTCGGAGGCGAAACGGCAGTTACGGAAGATGACGAAGATATGGTACTTGCTGGAGTGGGGGTAGGCGTCGGAGGTGTACGGAAAGAAATAATCAGATGGTCCACCACAGTTCGGTAAACGGAACTACACTTACCGAAAACCTGTTCGGGTCACTCCTGAGTAGGGGGCAAAAATTAGTGCTTAACGCCCTAACCACTGTCGAATACTACTCCGATAAGACTTGCCAATGAGGAGTTCCTGGCCACCTTTGAGTACGAGGCGATTGCCTTCAATAAAGTCAATTTCGCGCTGCTGCACCAAGTAGGATTTGTGGATACGCAGGAACTGATCGGTGGGCAGCTCCGTCTCGAAGCTACTGAGTGTGCGAGGAGTGAGCAGGTAGCTAGAGCCGGTCCAAACTTTGACGTAGTTGCCGTAGCTTTCCAGGTAAAGGATGCTACTAAGTTGAATCTGAACGTAGCGTTTGTCTACCTTGAGGAAGAGTTGTTCTTCCTTACTGGCGGCAAGTGTTTCCTTGGGAACAAGCTGTTGGCGGACCTTATTGATGGCGCGTAGGAAGCGGTCAAAACGGAAGGGTTTAAGCAGGTAATCAGCCACCTGAAGTTCGTAGCCTTCCAAAGCATATTCTTCATAGGCGGAGGTGATGATGACGTGCGGTCGCTGATCAAGGGTCCGCAAAAAGTCGAGCCCCTTGAGCTTGGGCATTTGAATATCCAAAAAGAGTAGGTCCACCTCAGCCGTAGCAAGCAGGGCATAGGCTTGCGTTGCTTGGTAACACTGGCCGATAATTTCCAAAAAGGGAACGTCTTTAGCGTACTGCAAGATAACCTTGTGGGCTAGCGGTTCGTCGTCGATGATGATGGCGCGAATGGGGGTGCTCATGTAGTGAAATTTAGGGTAAGAATAGCCGTGTAGGTATCGGCAGTTGCTTCCGAACGCAGCGTATGACGCGCGGGAAAACGCAGCGCCAAGCGACGACGCAGATTGGTCAAGCCAATACCCGTCGGGTGAGTGGATTCGTAGTCGGGATCGACGGAGTTGGTACAACAGAAGCTCAGTTCCGTGGCGGTCGTTTGTAAATCAATACGCAAGAAGGCGTCCTCCGGCGCGGGCTCGATACCGTGTTTAAAGGCGTTTTCCAGTAGGATGATAAACAGTAAAGGTGGGACCATTTGTTGCTCGTCATGCAGGTCTTGCGTAAACTGTAAATTGACGCTTGGTGCCAAACGAATTTGCTGTAATTCGAGGTAGTCTTGCAAATACTTGATCTCCGCAGCTAGTGGAACCTCCTCTTTTTGCCCCTGGTATATCACGTAACGCATGAGTTCGGATAAGCGCAGGACCGTTTCGGGAGCCGCCTCGTCCTGAGTGATGCTCATGGCGTAGAGATTATTGAGCGTATTGAAAAAAATAAACATCTCCGGTGGCACCGTTAAGATTTAAGTCATGTTTTTAAAGCATTATCTTTTCGGAATTTATGGTTTAAAAATACATGAAGCGCTTAAAATAGGTTTAAAGTGAGTAAATTCCCTTTCGAAAATGA